>UQYH01000007.1 GCA_900545185.1 uncultured Eubacteriales bacterium
CACAAACCCCCGGCAGAGCAAATTGCCGGGGGTTTTCAGGGGAGATTGAAAAACTATTCAGTTTTTATTATACAATATATAACGGTGCCGCGCCGCAAGGGTCGGCGCGCTATATATCGAATAACCTAGTCCAAAAGGCGGATAAATGCGCCGCGGCCGTCAAGCTTTTTCACAAAGTCGGCTTCGGGCAGCATTTGGGTTATAAAGAACCACTCGCCATCAGCGCCGCCCAAATCCTCGGCGCCTTCAAAATCGCGTATCACAGCCGCATCGGAGGTGCGGACAAAAAAGCGGGATGCGACCGTATCGGGGTCAACCAAAAAGTCCTCGTCAACCTTTTTCCAAGTCATCAGCTTGTTGGTGTGAATGTGCTTTGCGGCGTCAATCACATCGGCCACAACGGCGCTGGCGGTCGGCAGCTTGCCTGCACCGCGGCCGTAAAACATAACGTCGCCAATAGAATCGCCTTTAACCAAAATGGCGTTGAATACGCCGTTTACGTCTGCCAGCTGATTCGTTTCGGGAATCACCATGGGGCAAACGCGGATGTAAACCTTGCCGTCCTCGCTGAGCTTTGCAAAGCCGATCAGCTTAATTACGGCATGATATTTGGCGGCAAATGCCACATCACTTCTTGTAATTTTGGTAATGCCCTCGGTTTTTACAAGCTTCCAATCCACAAATTTGCCGGAGGCCAAAGAAGCCAAAATTGCAATTTTGCGGCAGGCATCATGGCCTTCTACGTCGGCTTCGGGGTTACGCTCGGCATAACCTAAGCGCTGCGCTTCGGCCAGGGCGCTTTCAAAATCGGCGCCGTCGGTAATCATTTTTGTTAAAATATAATTTGTGGTACCGTTTAAAATACCGTAAATTTCTTCAATTTCGTTTGCAAGCAAGCATTGGCTTAAGGGGCGGATAATGGGAATACCGCCGCCGACGGAAGCTTCAAACAGGTAGTTGATGTTGTTTTCCTTGGCAATGGCCATCAGCTCGGTGCCGTGCTCTGCCACCAGGGCTTTGTTGGACGTAACAACGTTTTTGCCGGCCAAAAGTGCGGCCTTTGAATATTCGTAAGCCGGGGACAGGCCGCCCATCACTTCAACCACAATACTCACATCGGGGTCGTTTATAATGTCATCAAAATTCTTTGTAAAAAGCGCAGGCTGCTCATGATCGGGAAAATCACGCAGATCCAAAATATGCGTCACACGGATCGCCTTGCCGCCCGTTTTCTTTTCAATGCTCTTTTCGTTTTTACGGATAACCTCATACACGCCGGAGCCGACAACGCCGTACCCCAGTATCGCTACATTTACCATTCTGTACCTCCAAGCCCTTCCGGCTGAAATTTATATCCATCACGTCCCGTCCGGCGCTGAAGATCCCGTCAGAGGGCGTTCTCGGCGGGAAGTTATATCTCCCGCTGAAAAAATTAAGCAAAAACCGCCGCCTGTAAAGGCGGAGGACATCTTAATTTAGTTGCAAACATAATCCATTCATTCTATTATTATATCGAAAAAAAGCTGTCGGGTCAAGGGTTTTTTGCGAATTTTTAGTTTTTTTTGTAAATGCCGTACACAACGCGCCGCACACCGGCCAGGTCACAGCGTGTGCCGACCGCTGCAAAGCTGCCTGTTTGTCCCAGCATGGCGGTCACCGCTTCGGCTTGGTCGTGCCCCACCTCAAAGGCCAGCAGACCGCCGGGATTTAAGAGCTTTGGGGCTTCGCGCACCAAATGACGGTAAAACACAAGCCCGTCTTTGCCGCCGGCCAAGGCCAAATGCGGCTCGTGGTCGCGCACATCGGGCGCCAGCATTTGAATCACCGAATCGGGGATGTACGGCGGATTGGAGACAATGACATCAAAGCATGCCGTTTCATTAAAGGGCAAAAGCGCGTCACGCACACATACCGTTACACGGTCTGCCACGCCGTTTGCGGCCGCATTGTGCGTTGCCGTTTGCAGGCAAACAGGGCTGATATCCCACGCCGTCACCCGTGCACGGGGCAGGTAATGCGCCAGACTGACGGCAATTGCGCCCGACCCCGTACAAATATCCAAAAGAGCGGCTTGCCTGTCCTTCGGGCATTGTTCCAGCACAAATTCCACCAGCGTTTCGGTATCCGGCCGCGGAATTAAAACCCCCGGCCGCACCGCAAAGGAGAGCGACATAAATTCGCGCCGTCCGATGATGTACGCCACCGGCTCGCCGCTGCAGCGGCGGTCAATTTGTTCCCAAAAAACGCGCTCGGTATCGGGCGGCAATGTGTCCTTCCGATGCAGCAGCAAAAACAGCCGCTCTTTTTGTAAAAGAGCGGCCAAAAGCACCTCAGCATCCAGCCGCGGCGATTCGTTCTCCGCTGCGGCAAGGGCTGTTGTGGCCTGCCGCAGCGCTTCTTCAATCACCATTTGTCGTCCTCTGTGTTGCCGGTTAAAACAGCCTTTAATGAAGCGATGGCAACCTCCAGCTGCGAATCGTCCGGCTCACGCGTTGTAATTTTTTGCAGCCATAAGCCGGGCTGAATCACAATCCGCACCAGCTTGTTTTGGCTGCGTCCGGCAAATTTAATAATCTCGTACGAGATACCGGCCACAACCGGCAGCAGCAAAAGGCGAAGGCCCAGCCGCGTCAGGTAATTATCCCACGAGATAAACGAAAACAAAATGATGCTGACAACCATAACAATCAGCAAAAAGCTGGTGCCGCAGCGCGGATGCAGCCGCGTAAAGCGCCGTGCGTTTTCCACGGTCAGCTCCTCACCGGCTTCGTAACAAAAAATGGTTTTATGCTCTGCCCCGTGATATTCAAACACGCGGCGGATATCCTTCATTTGCGCCACAAGCGAGATGTAGGCAAGGAAGATGGCGATACGAATCACGCCCTCCAGCAGCGTGGCCAGCACGCCGCTTGCAATGTGCTGTTTTACAAAGCCGACCAAAACGGTGGGCAGCAGCATAAAAATGCCGATGCCGAACAACAGTGCCACGACCACAGAGCCGTAAATGGCGGCGTTTTTCATTTTTTCTTCTTTGGCCTCGGCCTTTTTGCGCTCATCCTCTGTCATGGCCGCCTTTTTGGCTTTTTCCTCTTCCTCCTCCACATCAAAAAACGATGCGGAGTACATCAGCGCACGTGTGCCGATGACGAGTGATTCGAAAAACGAAATCACGCCGCGGATGATGGGCAGCTTTAAGATTTTGGATTTTTGCAAAACCGAGGCAATCGGTTTTTTATCCACAACAATTTCACCGTCGGTTGTGCGGACGGCCACGGCAATATCCTTCGGGCCGCGCATCATAACGCCTTCTATAACGGCCTGACCGCCGATGCTTGTCATATGCGGTTTTCTGTTTTCCATAGGTGATTCTCCTTTTATTTTACGTATATTATTCGGAACGGCACACAGGCCGTTCCATACGGATGTTATATTTACAACGCAAATGCCAACGATTATAGGGTATCATTTTGTCAATTTCGTATGGGAATGACATACAGATTGTTCCCTACAACTGTTTTGTTTGCGCGGCGGATGCTGAGGGCTCCGGCTTTTGGTAATTCAGCATTACAATTCCTGCGCAAATCAACACCAGCGTCAGCGCCAAATTCAGCGGCGCAACGCCCGTTTGCTCCGTCAGCATCAGGTTAGAAAGCAGCACCCCGAAAACCGGTGTGCAAAAATTATAAACCGTTACCTTAGAAACGGGGTTATGCTTTAACAAAACGCCCCACAGCGCATAGGCCGTGGCCGATAAAAACGAAAGATAGGTCAGCACCCCAAATGCCGCCGCGCCGTGCACCGTAATGCGGCCGCCAAAGGCCGCGCCGACAATGACCATGACCACGCCGCCCATTAAAAACTGATAACCGCTGATGACCACAGTATCCTCATACCTGGCATAATTTTTAATTAAAACCGAGGAAACGGCATAGGCAATGGTTGAAAACAGCACAAAGCAATCGCCGGTGAAGTTCATGGTAAAATCAAGTCCGTTTAAATTGATCACGACTATCCCGGCAAAGCCCAGCACGCAGGCCGTAATTTTGGTCAGCGTCAATTTTTCCTGCCGAAACACAAGGCTTGCAATCAGCAAGGCAAAAAAGGCGGAAGAACCGCTTAAAACCGTGCCTTTAACGCCCGATGTGTTGGCAAGGCCTATGTAAAAAAAGATGTATTGAATTACGGTTTGAAAGCTGCTGACCGCGGCAATACGCTTCATGTTTTCTTTTTTGGGATATAAAAACCGTTTGCGCGCCAGACTGTAAATCAGTATAGTTAACACGCCGGCAAAGGTAAACCGCACGCCGGCAAACAAAATGGTAGAGGCTACGGTTTTTTCGGGCAATATCAGCCCATAGCCTATTTTAATAAACGGTGTCGCACTGCCCCACAGGGCACAGCAAAAAACAGCGCCCAAGGCAACAATAAAAGGATTTTGCAGAATATTTTTTGTTTGTTTCACAGGTTTTCCTCCGTTGCATTCTCTGTTTCAATACGATTCTTTACCATTATACCACACAAAAGACGTAAATTCAACCGTACAAGCGGTAAAATTATGCTTTTTTCGGCAGTTGACAGTTTTGGAATTTAATGGTACAATAAAGGATACAATACAGCTGTCCGACAGCGCAGGAAGTGTAAATGCATGCTGACATACATCATAAAAAAGTGCATACCAAATTACGATGCGGTAAAAGAGCCGTCCGTACGGACGGCTTACGGCAAGCTGGCCGGTATTTTAGGCATCGTCTGCAACGCGGTTTTGTTTGCGTCAAAGGCCGCAGCCGGTTTAATTTCCGGCTCTATTGCCGTTTTATCCGATGCATTTAACAACCTGTCCGATATGGGCTCCTCCGTTGTGGCCTTAATCGGCGTAACCGCAGCCGGCCGCCGCGCCGATGCCGAGCACCCCTTTGGCCACGGCCGATACGAATACATCGCATCGCTGATTGTTTCTTTTTTGATTATGATGGTCGGCTTCGAGCTGCTGCGCGGCTCAGTTGATAAAATTTTGCATTACGAGCGCGCCGTATTCAGCTATCTTTCGGTCACCATTCTTCTGTTTTCTGTGTTGGTTAAGCTGTGGATGTTCAGTTATAACCGCCGCATCGGCAAAAAAATACAGTCGGTGGTGATTGCGGCCGCCGCACAGGACAGCTTAAATGACGTATATGCCACCTTGGCCGTTTTGGCCGCCATGATTTTGGGACGTTGGATTGACGCACCGATTGACGGTATTATGGGCTTTTGCATATCGGTTTTAATTATGGTCACGGGCTATAAAATCGCACGTGATACCATTACCATTTTACTGGGTATGCCGCCCGATCCTGCCATGGTGCGGCAGCTGTCCGACATTGTGCTGCAGCAGGAGGGCGTTGCGGGCGTACATGATTTAATTATACACGATTACGGTCCCGGCCGCTGTATGGCCTCCATCCATGCCGAGGTGCCGATTGACGGCGATATTGTAAAGGTGCACGAAATGATTGACGCAACCGAAAAGAAAATCCAGCACGATCTGGGCGTACACATCGTCATTCACATGGATCCGATTGCCGTTGCAGGCGAACGCATCCGCGAGCTTCGGGAGCAGGTACAAAAAACCGTACAGACGGTTAACCCATCCTTCGGCATCCACGATTTCAGAATGACGGACGGCGAGCAGAATATTAATCTTATTTTTGATTTGGAGGTTCCCTTTGACGTAGCTCCCGCAGAGCGCGAAACCGCCGTGACCGAAATTAAAGCAAGACTGAAAGAAATAGACGATCGCTACAGCGCCGTGATACAAATTGACGATAAATTTACCGGATAAGTACAGACGGAAAAATACAGATTTTAGAGGTGTTAAAAAACAGTGCAGAATAGATAAGCTGAACAAAAGCAAGGCAAAGCCTTGCTTTTGGTATCCGATGGTGTACATAGGTACACCATTGTATTGCTCCTCATAAGTCCTTGCTTACACGAAACAACACATGATTCACTTGAATTCATCCACAAAAAATGCATTTGTGTTGGCGTGCTTTTCATCAAAATCCGTAACCGTCAATCTGACATAATGATATGCATCCTTTACATCAAAGACAGCCTCACAAACAGGCTTTTCTCTGCTGCCGCACACGAGTTCAATATGTCTGATTCCCGTATTGAGTCGGATGGATGCACATGCAGAACATCTGATTCCTATTTTGCCGTCCTCGTACCACACTTCATAAATTTCCGGTCCCTGCGATGCATAAAAGCTTCCTTCTGTCAGCGCTTTTGTAATTGTGCGGTATGCAAGCCGATCGGCGTTAATCATAACAAAGCCACCAAACGAATCGTCCTCACGGTTATGGTTATCATCGGTCGAAATACAGTAAATTCTCTCGCCGTTTCTTAAAATATGGTCATATTCTTTCTCATTATAATCCGCATATCCCGAAACGATGCAGCCGTAATTGGAAATTTCCATTGCGTGCATGCCGTGATAGCCTCCGTAATCCTCAAAGTTTTCAAACGACCATCCCGGATGATTGTACGTAACAAAAAAACCGTTTTCTCTTCCCTCTTGGATTGCCCTGTTGACACCCTCATGTGTCCGTTCTCTCTCAAAATCGGGTTTTGTCGAATCAAATTCAACCATGTCTTTATAACGCAAAGAATTGCCGAAGTAATATTTGCTTCGGTGATAGCATACCTGCCGAACATTATCCGGATCAATGGCAATATAGCACAAATGACAGTTTTTCAGCCGCGCAGAGCCTTCGGCCTTGGCGTCTTCTATTTCTATCTCAAACCCGGTCAGCGGCAAAAAGTTTTCATCGGTCAGGTCAAAATGCGGAAGCATAATATCGTGATCCGTATATGCTATAATGGAGTATCCGCGGCTCATGTACATTTCTTTCAGCTCTTTCGGAGTTTTTTTCCATCCGAAATGGTTGAATGACAATGAAGATTGGCCTTATAATACTTTTTACCGTTTCCCAGCAAAATTTTTTTCATGATTGTCCTCCTTCTTTTAACATCACAGGCATAGGCTAATAATATGCTGCTCATCGGCCGCTCCGCATATTTTTTAAACCGCCGCTGCCCGCTTTAGGCCTCACCGCGCTTTAAGCCTTACCAATAAATTCTCCAATCGGGCTTCCTATATCGCATCAACGCCTCCATAAAGAAGTAATCGCCCCACGACATACATTCATCAACGCCGAGATTTGCCCGAACGTGGTAGCACCCGTGCAGCAAAAGCCCTTCTGTTTCAGGTTTGTCACAGCTTGTATAGCCGCGAAGCAGTGACACCATCACAGCATCTGCGGCACACTTCCATAAAGCGGCGCGCGCATCTCCCTTCGGCATGTTTTTTGCTGCCTCCAAAAGTCCGCAAACCGCAATCGCCGCCGCAGAGCTGTCACGCGGCTGTTTATCTTTTTCGGTAAATATCAAATCCCAATACGGAACAAAATCTGCCGGACAGTTTTGAAAAAAATAATTTACGGCCTTTTCATAAACCGCAGTAATCCCTGCATCATGAAGATGCGCATAAGAAAGCGGAAGCCCGTACAGTACCCATGCCTGCCCACGCGACCAGCATGCCTCATTGCCGGTGCCCTGCTTTGTGCCCTTGCCGATAACCGCCCCGGTTCGGGGATCAAAATAAACATTTTGATAGGCCGAACCATCCGGCCTGATGGCATGCGTGAGGGTTGTATAAAAGTGCGTCTTGGCCGCATGAAAAAAGCGCCGATCTCCCGTTTCCTCCGCCGCCCAAAAAAGAAGGTGAATATTCATCAGGCAATCCACAATCAGGCGGTATGACTCCGGCGGACTGTTTTCATCCCCTCCCAGCTGAATAAAGCCTCCCTTTTCCCTAAAACGGCCTAAGAGCTGCTCTGCCGCAAGAAGGGAGATATCCCGCAGCTTCTTGTTCCCCGTTATCTTATAACCGGCCACGGTAGAGAGTGTAAAAGAAAAACCAATATCGTGGTCACCCATACCGATTTTATGAACCGCACGATTTTCAAACGATGCCATATGTGCTTCGGCACACTGTCTGTATCGCTCATCGCCGGTCATTTCATAAGCCAGCCACAATTGACCTGTCCAGAAATTTGTTGTCCAGCCTTCCAAATTTTCGTCAAATCCATAGATTCCGTCTTGTGTGCAGGCAGACGGGAAAAGCGTATGAAATTTTTCCATATTCCTGTTTATCTTTTGCAGCGCATTTTCCTGTGCCGCTTCTAACATCTCCCGATTGGGCGGTTCTGCATTTTGCAATACACTCTGCCAATTCTCCATAACACTGTATACCTCCTTGAAGTCGGTTTTATTTTTCTGTTATAACGGTAATCGGGGATAAATTTGGTTTTAAAACCATACAGCCGGTTTCTCCCTGTTTTGTAAAATGAAACGATATGGCTCGATTTGTATCGGCAGGGGTCAAGGTTATCTTTTCCCTTTGACACTCCACCAGCCTGCCCTGATTTTTCACAATACCGAATACCATCAGTTCCGCCGTTTCCTCGCACGGATTGTAAACAGACACGTCTGCCTGCCCGGCTGCCATCACAGCCGTTGCATACAAATCCGTACCGCTTTGTACGCCGCTGTAAACAGATACATTATCAAAATAAACCGTGTTGATTTGCGCCGTAGAATTACCCGTAGAGGTGATTTCACCATAGGCAAAACAATCCACCGCCTCGGCAAATGCCGCCCGATAGCACAAGATGTGACGCACGCCGTTTTCCGTCACCACCACCGTCAAAGACGGGTTGCTCTGATCCAGATACAAGCCGACGTGATACCACTGCCCCGCATGAATATCCAGCATGCCGCACTCTGAAGAAACATCCTCCACAATCAATTTTCCGTTCTTTACGGCAATCGGGCTAATCCATTCGCCGCTGCCGTTTATTTTTAAATTAACAAGATTATTTTGAATCACATCGGTAGAGGACAGCATAAATTCAAATTCAACCGCCGTGATATTAGCCTGATTAAATTTCGGGAAGGATGCCGTCATGACTGCTCCGTTGCCGGATTTTGCCTCAAGCGAAATGCCATGTGTTTCATCCACACGCACTGCTTTTACATAACCCTCCGGGGCGTTGTGCCGAACAAAGCCTGCAAATAAGTCATCCCCTTCAAAATCGCACGACATAATATCCGAAAGCTTATTGTAAGAAATACCCCGAATATTGATTTTGTTCGATTCGCCGAGGTATGCTCCGTCCGATGCGTAAACCTTATAATATACCTCATTGTTCCCGTCACGCGCAATCGGCAATCCGCTGCATACCGCACCGTTTAGGTAGATTTCATACACCGCGTCATTTGCAAAGGTCGAAGTCACAAGCACCGTAATGGCATCGCCGCTCATCACAACCTCCTGTGCCGCCCGTATGCGAATACCTTGATCGGTACTGAGAATATACGGTTCTTCTTCGCTTCCGTCACCCTGTAAAATAAAAAATTTGTCATTTTTTATTTTGCACATGGGGCGAACCCCCACCAGTCCGTTATATGAACGGGCATACGAAATAACATTACGCGGTGCCATGGTATACACATAATTTTTTTCTGCCGCAAAAAACAAAGCATCACTCAGCCAATAACAACACCCTCTGCCCGTTTTGACCTCGGATGTTCCGGCCTGTTCTGCCGCATATGCCGTAGGTGTGCCGACCTGATATTCAACACCGAACCGGTCGTGCGAAAGCGCCATTTGCTGAATCTCTGATACAGAAGGCAGAAACATCACATCAGAAACAGCCTCTTTGTCCACATTCTTCGCATCGGCCTGCGCCGTTTGCGGATTGCGGATATATCCGCGCGAGGCGGCATTTGCATTGCCCGGCGATATAGAAGCAGACGGTGTATGAATGATAACCTCTCTGCTGCATGCCGCCAGCATTGCCACCTCGCCGGGGGTAAAATTGTCCGCATGTAAAAATCCTTTTTCCGCATCATACGGCTCTTCCGTAAGCTGTGCGTCCCCTTGCGGCGGATGAAGATAAGATACGTCATGCTCCGCAGAGTTCAGCCACGTACGAAGCGAGCTGTCTTTCCATACACTGCCGATCGCATCAAACGGCCTAAAAGATACAATTTTATCCGCAATAACAAAATAACCCTCCGCATCACCGGAAAGCACCCTCCACACAATCGGCTCTCCGCCGTATTGCCCGAAGGATACATATTCCCCTTGTTCCAGTGCGCAAACCGAGATACCGAGAGAAAAAAATATAACGATAAAGCATAGCAAGGCTTTTTTCATGATGTTATCCTTTCTGTCAATGTCATGCACCGCAGGCTCACTCCCTCTCTTGGGCAATGCCCCGGCAATCTGCCATACTGCTTCGATAGATAAAGGGGGCAGGCAAAGCTGCCCCCAAGCGAATGTTATTGTACGGTCAGAGCATCAATAAACTGCCAATTTGTCAATGATTGTACCAAAAACACCTTTATGCTCATGTCGGTCATATCCGCAGGTGCCTTCGGCGTTAACAGATAATGCTTTTTATCCGCTGTGCCTGCGGTTGCACAGGCCGACACGCTGCACAGGGCACCGTCACCACTGTATACGGCAACAAGAAGAGTGTTTTCTTCTGAAACCGGTTCTGCACCGCGATTGTTCATTTCAACATCTATCTGAAAGCTTGTGCCGGCAATCACCTCTGAGGCCACGGTTGCCTTGTTGATGCTGTAGGGTTTTTTGTTGGTTTTCAGAGCCTGCGGCACTTCACCTGCCACAGCCGCGCCCTGCGCGGTTTTCAGCTCCGGTGCAAACATAAGCGAATAGTCCGTATTCGGCAGCAGAGCCGTCTGCGGTGTAAGCGCAAAGCTGTTGCTAGCCCGGTCAAACGTAACCGCTGCCTCTATCTCGCTGCCGTTTTGCAGCAGCGTCACCGGTTTAGCGCCGACGGTGTCGGGACGAATTCTTTCGGATATAACAGCTTTTATGTGCGGCGCTGCATAATCCACCAATCCGTCCTCTGTTTTGTTGCCTTCGGCATCCGTCCCATAGGCCTCGACCAGCGGCTGATAGGCCATAATTTTCAGGCTTAAGTCATCCACATAAAAAACCTTGCCCAAAGAGCCGCAGTTTACCTCCATCTGCTGCACATAGCTAAAATCGACAATATTTCCCTTACCGTCCGTAACGGGCATGTCGAGCCTTGTAACGGTTGTTTCTTCGGTATCTCCGCCAAAAGCGCCCGTTATCATGCAAGATGCCGTGTTGGCTTCGGCATCGAATATAAAGGTGTATTCATACCAGTTTCCCGGCACGATGCCTGCGCAGATTTGCGTGTTGCCGAACCGAAGCTTGCCGTCTGCAATAATAAAGCGATCGCCGCTGAACCAGCCGTTTGTATCATATTTTAAAGAAAAATACTGCTCAGAAGCTGTCGGCTGCATATACTTTAAATTAAAGACCCATATGCCGCCGCCGTAATTTTTAGAGGTCGGCAGGTTAACACGGCGGCCTTTTTCGTCTTTTTTCGTTCTTGATATTTTCAGATAATAATCATCACAATCGGGATCCGATGGATCTTTTAAAATCCGCGTCACATCCATTTTCGGCTCCTCCGGAGTGCTGTCGACGCTTGGCGCGTTAAACCCGTCAAAGGTGAAACCGCCTAGGTTGCCATACGTATCAAACTGAACATCGCCGTCAAAGTTTGTTTCGGCGATTGTTGCAATTTCCACAAGCTTTTTTCCGTTTAATTCCTTCGGCGGAGCAGCAAACACCGCCGTCGTGCCGCATAATGCCAACGCCGATAAAAATGCAATCCACTTTTTCAAAACGCACGCCTCCTTATTTCGGGAATATAACTTCAGAAACCGAGTTCCAGAAGTTTAAATTGTTGCCATGATATATAATTTTTACATAACGCGCCTTTGTCTTGTCAAAGCTGAACGTTTCCGGATTTGCCGTAGTACCGCTGCTTTGTCCTGCAAATATCCGCGTAAAGCTCTCGTTATCCTGCGAGGTCAGAATTTCAAAGGTTGTGCTTCGCTTATCGCCGGAATAAAAGGCCATCCATATTTTTGAAAGCTCATATTCCGCACCCAGGTCAAAGAGCAAATATTCGTCCGTACCCTCTGATGACCACCTTGTGTTCATATCGAGGTCAAGTACATTTTCGGCAATGTTGCCGTCATTGGCGCTGCAGCTGACAGAAACAGGCGTAATCAGCTGCGTATCGCTTGTCATGCCCGGAACCGCCGCGGCAATAGCCGATAAATCTTTAACAATCTGGCGGATTTTGGCAAGACGCGCATAGCTGTCGTAGGTCACGGCAATATCGCAGACCTTTTCCAAATCCTTAAACGCCACGTATACCGTACCGTCAATCAATTTCGGCACATATTGCAGCTGTTTTTCTTCGCCGTTTAAGGTATATGTCAGGCTGTCGGCGGTATATACGGCCGTTTCGCTTTTAGATACCGTTACGCTTGCTCCGTTTGCGGATACTGTTGCCCCAAACGACGGTGCAATCACATCTGCCGGCACATACGGTACGCCGTCTATCAGCTTGGTCGGCTTATCCTGATAAATCATCCGCGTTTTGTTTGCATTGTAAATATAGAAATCGCCGGTTTTCTTCTTGGCCGCTTCGGGATAGGTGATCTCCGTTACAGCCGTTCCCTCCGGTGCTTTTTCTATGGTGTAGGTACCGGGTGCGCCCTTAAAGTAAAGGCTGTAGTTTCCTTCTTTCACCTCTGTATAAACAACGCTTTCGTCTTCGGCCGTTATTTTCCAAATGCCGCTTGCTATATCATTCATCAGGCAAGAATAGGTTTCAAAGCCGGTAGCCGGGATGTTGATGTGCTCCGTAGCATTGATTTTATCAAAGCCGGTGGCAAAGGTAATGACTCTGTCACGAATCACCGCGCCGACAGAATAGCTGCTTTGCACTTTTTTAACTTCGAGCTGCGGCAGGCTTTTATCGTTATCGGTCACATACATTACATTTAAGAAAGTATCGTTTTGCGACGCATTTTTCGGAGAAAGCTCAATTCTCCATTTGCCGGCATCCGCCATGGCATTCTGATTAATTCCAATATTCACATTTTGGCCGTCTACCCAAAATTCCTTGCCGGCACCGCCCACCTTGGTAATGGTGCTTGCAGCAGGCAGCAGCGTGGTATTTACAAGCTTACCGTTTAAACCGTTATCCGTTCTTTTGATGGTGGTTATGTTTTTATCAACAATCGGTTCTTCTTCACTGTGCAAAAGCCATGTCTTTTTAAAGTCCTTATTGCTGCTTTTCACTCTGTCATACACAACAAGCGCCGCCGGGTAATCTTCGTTAAACAAATCCATAAATGCCATAGAACGGTCATATTTTTCTGCCTTTGAGGTGTACTGGTCATTATAAGCCGGGGTTAGGTCACTGCTGATGTAAGAGAACTCAGGCGTTTTTTCGTTTGGCCCGATATACCACCCTTTTTCCACGGCGCGCGCTGCGGTGCCATCCACAATATCCTCATACTTATCAACAGGGTTTGACCACTGGCTGCGCTGGCCGCCGTCATTTGTCCGTACCGTGCCGCCATTGAACTCACCGCCCGTACTATACCATTTTTCGTTCGGGTCATGTATCAGCAGCGTGTTGTGTGCAATACTCCGAATGTTATAATCCCAATGCGCGTCAGAGCCCCACTCGGCATGCTCAGCCTGATACGCACCGCTCTGCAGCGCCAACATTCCCTTATACCAGAACTGGAACGCACCGACATCGTTATGATAATGGTCGCCCAGGTTTACGTCGTTCATACACATTCTGGCCATAGCCGTTGGTGTGTCGGGGCCCGATTGCCAGCTTGTTCTTGCCGTTATGGCCGAAAACGGATAGGTCATATGGTAAGACAGCGGCATCTCGTCAAGCTCTTTTTCGGGAATCGGGTTATAGAACAAAATAGTGAACATATCGCCCGAATAGCTGTTGATGGACATATTAATCAGCAGCTGCCGCATAGCATAGGGGTTTCCGTAATGCGCCCCGGTCATCATCGCGTTGGTGTCGCTTGTATTATAGGTAAACGGCTTGTAATTTGTCCACATCCAGTCGTCCGCATCCTTAAACCAAATGCCAATCGGCAGCTTCTCGTAAAGAAGCTTATAGGCATAGTCAGCGAATTTTACACCGAAAATATCCGGTTTGCCCATGCTTTCAAAAAGCTTCATCGCATAAATGGCGCTGTCATAGCGCGCCATGCCGTAGGCATTGCCGTTTTGGAAAGCGCCTGCCGAGGTGTAAAGCTCGATTGCGTCACGCATTTCGGATAAAATTCTGCCTGCGGCAAGATTGTACATTTCCGGGTCTTCATCATAAAAGGCAATACCGGCCGTCAGATAATGCTTTAACACACCGTCCTCTGTGCCGTGACCCGAAATGGAAAGCCGCTTGGTCGGCGGATAGCCCACCGCATGCTCCGCCGCAAATTCCTTGGCTTTTCTGATGAAATATTCTTTATCCGTATCATTTAAAATATCATAACACCAGTCATATACCAACCCGATTGTGAATATGTTTTCACCCAGGCTTCTTTCCCGATATGTTGCGTCACCGCCGCCGGGCGCGTTATAGCGAACCGTGTCGATATAGTCCTTTAAATATGAAACCGTTTGTCGTGCATGCTGTTTGTCACGCTCACCGATTGCATGCATAAAGGCTCTTTTTTGTATTTTGTCAAGCAGGCTATTGTTATAGTTATTCTGATCGGCAAGTTCCGGCAGGCGGCAATTAAGACGCTCGTCTGCCGCAACGGATACTTTTTTATAAGAAGCGGCCAGCGCCTGCGTTTTTGCATTTGCTTTAATCTGCGGAATTTCTGCCTTGCTGAGCAGCACGCGCGGATGTGCGTTTGTCGGCACAACGTCCGGCAGCGGAAAGATGCCGTTATCATTCGGATCCATAACCGCCGGCACGTCATCCTTACCCTTCGGCTCAAAATTCGTGTCCTTGGTCACAATAATCTTATCAATTGTTGCGCCGGCATTTCGGTAATGAAAACCGAGCATAACCAGCCCTTCCTCCAGCTTATAGCTGCCTGTAACCTGTTCCCATCTGTACTCTGCCGTAACTTCCGGCGCGCCGGTCGTATACCACACCTTATAGATTTTACCGTCATTGGTTGTCCATAAAGAAAACTGTCCGGCACATTTCACCCTGATCCATATACAATAACTTCCCTTGCTTTCAGACATAATATCCGTCATATAGCTCGGTGATTTGGCCAGCTTTGCTTCCGTATCGGCCCATCTGTTGGCATTGCACACCAGCGCCTTGCCGCCCGAAGCATTACTATCCTCAACCACAGCCATGCTTTCGTTAAAAACCATGTCCTCTGCCTCAATCACAAGAGAACCGTTTTTCATAACGATTTTCTCATCAATGGGAAAAGACAGCGCGGGATTTTTTTCTCTTTCTCCGTAGCTGAGCAGCTCTGCCGCCGATGCTCCGGCCGCCGAAAAAACCAACAGCGCCGCGCACATCATTGCAATTATCTTTTTCATATTCCGACTCCTTTCTGACAAAAGACTATCTGTTATAAATCACCATATACTGCGGATTTGCGCTCCAGGTATAAATGAATACCATAGATGCATTGCCCGGATGACGCACTTCATCCAAAATAACATCCTTTGCTGCCACTTTAATAACCGGCTTGTTTTTTGCCCTGGCATTATATTCAATAAACCCAAACCGTTCCAGCGGATAGCTTTCCCGCGTTGTGCCGTCGGGTGTTTCGACCGTAATCACGGTACCGTCGCCATAGACAACCTTACCGTACATATACCGCGGTGATGCCGTAAAAGATGTGTCGCTTGGGTTTGTCGCCGTACACAGCTTGCTTTGGTCGGCATCAAAAAGAAGCGTCAGCTTTTTACCTCTTCCGTTCTGTTCAAATTCAACGGTAATCACATCGCCCTGTGCCAATCCGCTCAGCATGTTTTCCTCGTTTACATAAAATTCCTTCTCTTTGCCTTCGTAAAAGCCGACAAGCTTATATTGCTCGTTGCCATCCGCATCAACGGTCTTGCTCACCTTATCCACGATAAAAAATCCTACACCGTCACGTATGGTAGTTTGATATTCGCCCTCAATCACAAGAAGCTTTGCCACCGGGCTTTTAGCCTCTGTTCCGTAGGCCTTAAACAGCGGCGTATAAGAATAGGTTTCAAAATAATTCGGCGTAACGGCATAATAATCATCATCCGCTTCTCTGTTGCTCTCCGGCGGTATGACAAAAATAGCCGTTGAATTGTTAATTAAAAGCTCATTGCCGAAAGAACCCGTTTCCCATTTATATCGCGGACGGGCTGTAACACCGTCATAACCTTTATACATATACATGACATCATTCGGCGTGGTTACCGTATCATCAGAAAGTGTTATCTTGTCAATTTTGTTATCCTGATTCAAGCTGTATATAAGAGCGCGGCGTTTCACCCGACCGGTAGAGTCAAGCTCACTCGTCAAAATCTTATATAAATCCTTTGCCTTGATATAATCGCCGTCGTTGTATCTGACCTTGCTCGCAGGATAGGCAATCACAAACTCTCCGCTTTGCGAAAAGATTTTAATCCGATAGTCATCCGAAATACCCGTATCCTTGGCTACCCCCGTCAGCACACCTTTTTTTGTTTCGATATAATTTCCGACCTCAATATCAGAAATTTCTGAATTTTTGTTGAAGAATACCTTAACCTTCATGCCCGGCTTCACCTTGGCCGCTTCGGGACTGAGTGGCAGTGATTTTGAGCAGGCAAACTCTGTTTCACCAAAGCTTATTGTTCGGATGTCTTCCCCCTCATAATCAAGCCTTTCCACTTCACCGATGAAGGTATCCACCGTCAGCACCAAACGTTTTATGTTGCCGGATAAATCCCGCGATGCACTGATAATATCCCCCGCATCGGGGTAGCTGACCGGAATAACCTGCCCCAATATATTGGTAAATTCCACATCCCTGTCCTGCAATCCCACAATATCAAAAACCTCTGACGGACGGTATTTATTATAAATTTTGCCGTCGATATTGGCAGAAACCACAAACGAATCAAATGCATCAATAATGACAAAGTCATACATGCCGTCGCCGTTATGGTCAATCAGCTTGACCGTACCGTCAAGGTACGGGCTTGCCGATGTATTGACCGCGCCAACGCCATATGACCGAAACGGATGCAGCACGCTGGCATCATAGCTTGTGCACACCGTTCCGTTATAAATAACGGGCACATTCTTTTCAAACCTTGCACGATCTTCCTTATCCTTGTCGTTATAATAGTGTATTGTGTTTCCCTCGGCCGAAAGCATGCTGCGGCCTTCTATGGTCAAAACCTCATTTTTCAGCGTTTCAAAACAAACACCGCGGGCGATGCTTGTTCCCTCGCCCTTGCGCGTATATAAATCGACTTTATAGCCAAGCAAATCCTTGGCCGCAGCGGCCTGCTCCTCCAGCACAATTTTTTCGTCATCCAGCTTAATGTCATAATAATCCATCACATCGTCACTGTAGGCATCCGAAGCATGAACGGCTGTTATAACACCGCGTTTTCTCTCAATTTGCCTATATGCCGAAAGATAATTATCCTCTGTCTGTATCAGCTGTCCGTTCATTTCATATTGAAGCTTTACGTTTTGTGCCAGCTTCAGTACAGAGGCAAGCTTGCGGGCTGTAACCTTCGCTTCGCCGCCGCCTGTATCGCCTGCCGTAAGCTTTAGCCTTGCTGCGGTTTTCAGGTAGCCGACCGGGTATCCGCCGTGGCCGATTGCCTCTCGGTCGTACCCCAAAAACGCAACGACCGTTTTCATCATCTGATTGTAGGTCACAATCCCCTCCGGGGCAAACAAGCCGTCCCCCACGCCCTTCATAAGACCGGCGCGCGCCACGGTATAGATGCCGTAGTCCGTGTCTTCACAGTCTGCAAACAGTTGCTGCGGCATGACGTCACCCGGTGTTGCTTCTCCCAGCAGAATACTCGCAAAGGTGTTGGCCAAGTCGCGTCTGGTCATCACAGCGCTGTCTGTAAACTCAGCGGACATAATACCCAGCTGCTGTGCCAAAAGCAAGTCCGTGCTGACCGTTTCCTCCGCCTGCTTTTCCTCCGCTGACAGAATAAACGGCTGACATGCCAAAACCATACAAAGCAAAATTGATAAAATCTTTTTCATTATAAACCCCCTTACTGGTTCAGTGCCCGGTATGACGCATAAACCAAAACCGCCGCCTGCGCCCGTGTCAATATTCCATTCGGCTGAAAGCTTCCGTCATTCATGCCGTTAATAATTTTTAACCCTGCAAGATACGCCACCGCATCCTTTGCATAATCGGAAATCAGTGCATCATCCGTAAAGCTTGCCGTATTCTCAAACATCATTTTTTCGCCGAGCATTCTATACAAAATCACACTTGCATCCTGTCGGGTTATGGTGTCGTTCGGACGGAACAGACTGTCGCTCCCTTTCACAATCTCCTTTGAAGCGGTCTTTGTCACATACGGCGCAAACCAATCACCGTCTGCCACATCGTCAAACCGAACATCACCGGACTCTGTCGATGCAGACTCAAGCTCTCTCACCGCTTTGGCAAAGGCATTCGCCAATATTTGTGCGCCCTTTTCGTTATAATGCAGACCATCCGGGAAGAGATTTTCGCTGTGCGCCAAAAGTGCATACGAATTAACCAGCTTCCAGCCCATATCGTTTGCAAGCTTCGTGATGATGTCCCGCAGCTCGTTCATGTTCTCCGAAGGTCTGTCCTTAGCATAATTGCTATCCCCAAAAACAGGTGTCGGCAGCGAAATAATGACCTTGGGCTTGCTTTTCAAGCGTGTAAATTCCTGTACAAAATTCTTGTAAATATCTTCATACTGTGCCCGAATCGTATCCCAATACTGAATCTTTGCGTCATTGGTGCCGAAAAAGACCAGCACAATATTCGGGTTGTATGCCAATGCCGCCTTATATTCCTCCGTTCCCCGATAGGGGTATTGATGCTTGTCATACAAACCGCAAGAAGAGCGTCCGAAATTTGTAACCTCATATCCCTCGCCGAGCGCGGCTTGTAAATATTCCGAATAGCTGCACAGCGATGAGAAATTGCCGTTGCCGCCAAACGCGCCCTCTGTCAAAGAGTCCCCAAGAGTCGCAATGCGGATAACCTCATTTTCTTCTGTTGCGGGTTCTTCCGTTTCCCCAATATCGCCAAGCTCCATAATCAGCTTGGTAAATTCTGCTCGTGTTACACTGTCGTTGGGATGATATTCTTTTTCGTTATATCCTGCAATGATATTTTTATCATACAGGACGGAAACGGCCTCCTTTGCCCACGGCACAGCGGCTATATCTGCAAACGGACAAGGCGGTATCACCTCCGGAACAATCAGCCCTGCAGACCCCGTTGTATTGGAAGAAGTCTTGCCGTTACCGCCGCTGCCGCCCGAACCGGAGCCGCCTGAACCGGAGCCACCCGAACCGGAACCGCCGCCGGAGCCACCCGATTTGTTATAGGTTTTTAAGGTTTCGTTAAACACCTTTTTCATCTCGTCCAAATCAGAAAAGCTGCCCTGCATAAACGCAGAAAGGAACTTGTTTTGATTGGTTTTGTTTTTAGACAGGCTGTCATAGGCGGCCATGTCAAAGCCTGCGCTTTGATAGATGTCCTTGTAAGACGCAAGACACGAATCCACATGGCCGTAGCCCTGCTTAACATTAGATGCAATCACACTGAAGGCAACCGCACGTGAAAAGCTGTCGGACGCATCTTGTATCAGTCTATAATTGCCTGCCAAAAGACTGCTCAAAACCTTATTTCTGCCTGCGCTGTTAATGGCCGCGCGATAATCCGCCACGGCATTTTTGTCAAAATAACCAAGCAGGTCGGATTGAATACCATCCGTATCGGATATCAGTTCTGCCTTGCCGCTGTTTAAGGCGGCGGTCAAAAGCGCCTGCTGCAAATAGCCGGCAAAAAGCACGGGTGCCGTTTCGCCCGTTTCAGGAAATTGCTGTCCGCTCAGCGAGGCTTTTATGTTGATAAGGGCGGTCAGTACCTTCTGCGGCTCGCCGTTTGTCCAGCGCCGATTGTCTTGCAGGCTGTACAGCTGCATACATTTTTCCAGAACAACGCTGTCCGCTTTTTGATTAAATTCTGCAATCACATTAAATTTTGCGGCGCGATAATAAAATTCAAACTCTGAAGTATACACCTCATCTGCACCCAAAATATTGACAACAATCGTAAATGTACCGCCGATAGCCGCGGCATCTGTTCTGTTTTGCAGCAAAAGTGCGTTAAACGCATAGCTTCCGTTTGTTGCCGTCATCACGTCGGCATACGCTATGGCATCGTTTAACAAATCATCGTCATACTGCAAAGAAGAAAGCGTTTTGCCGGGATTCAAAATTGTAAGCGTAACGCCTGCGTTTTCGGGAGCCGTACCCGAAATGCTTATCACATCCGGATTGGTTTTCGAAACGGCAACGGTCGGGGCATATTGTCCCCCGGCTGCCGTTGCCGGCACAATACACAGCGTGGACAAAAGCGCCAAAATACAAAATACTGCGAAAAATCTTTTTAACATTTCATCACCTTTTTCAGTTATTATTCATTATGCTTTTTTCTCAATGCTTTTTTTCTGTCATTTCGGATGTATAGCCGAAACCGTCATAATGCTGCCGGGGACAGCGGTTTCAAACAGAGGCTGCGGCAGCCCGTCATACGGCAGCCGTTCGGCTTCCAGCTCCTCCAGGCGGTTAAGCTGTCCGCTTATATACTGCTCCAGCCGATGTATCGCCCATTTCATTCTTGCCTCTGCCGCACCCAAATGCATATCCAGCGCATCCCAGCCAAAAGCCTTGTTCGTCCTGTGCCATGCATCGCCCAGCATAACATGAAATTCTGCATACCGCTTAAGCAGTCCGCCAAGCTCGGCCGCTATCTCCTTAAGCTTGCTTGCGTTTTTTTCCCGATAACTCTGCGTCAAGCGCACGCCTATATCGCATTTGTCTTTTAAAACCTCTGCCATTTTTTTATGATACTCAAACAGCCATTGCAAATCCTCCGGTACGTCCGTCCGTTCCAGCCTTTGGATATACCGTCGGTAGCGTGCCGCAAAGTCATATTGGCTGATATTTTGATCCAAAAGCCCCAGCAAAACATCACAAAACAATTGTTGAAATGCCGGGTTCACGCAATATGATGACGGATCTGCATACTTTTCTTTTTCTTCATCTGTAAAATCATCAATATATAATGCCAAAAAGGTATTCAGGTCATATCCCGTACAGATGCGGAACATGTTGGCAAGATGCACTCTGTCCACCTCGTCATGGTAATTCTGCTCGGCATACATTTGCAGGCCGGGCAAAACGGTATATATATTGCAGCCGCCCATTGAGCCGTTTTCCCAAACAGTGGCAAACACTGTTTTTATGCCTTGCTTTTTACAGACGCTAAGCTGTGCCTGCGCGGTTTTAAAGCTTTTTTCCATGTTGGGGGTCAGACGGTTCCATGTCCAGATGCCCCCGGCAAAAATAAGTTCCCGTTTCAGCTCTTTATGCTTTTCCATCAAGCATTGCAAGCGATTCTCACAAACGGTGTCATAATCCCAATACACCATAGAAATGTGCTGCGGCAGTTTCTCTGCCGCATCGGCCGGTACAACCGCCTCCGGTGCATAATCACTCTGCACTGCGCCCAGCCTGAAAAACATATCGCTCCACATCATCGGTGTAAAGCCGTAGCGTTCTGCAATGGCAGCCACCTTTTGAATATGTCGTATCATTAAATCATATACGGGTGTATAGCTGTTATGCTTTAAATAATTTCCAAGCCCCATACCAACCGCCTCATCCAGCCCAATATGAATTTGTCGGCTGCTGAAACACGCGCGGCAGGTGCGAATCATTTCTTCAATCAATTCATATGTTTTTGCCTCATCCACAAGCAAAATGCCCGGCATATCCTTTATATCCTTCGCATACGGCCAGCGAAGCGCGCAGCCTAAATGCGACAGCGTTTGTATGCAGGGAATCAGCTCAATCCCGAAAATTCGGCAATGGTTATCCATCTCCCGCAGCTCGGCTTGCGTGTATGCGCCGCGCATATAGCCGAACCAGGGGTATTGCTGTATCTCATACACATCCTCTGTGTACAGCATCAGCATCGTAAGCCCCATCAACGCTATCCGTTCCGTAAAATCCTTGACTGTTTCGACTGTTAAAACAGCATTTCTGGATACATCAAGCATTGTACCGCATTGGCGAAACCGCGGTGTTTCGCGAATCAAGAACGTTGTTTTCCGTTGGCGCAGCTTGTCTGCCAAAATTGCCAGACCTCGAAAAAACGCCGCCTTATGCTGATACCGGATCAAAAAAACACCGTTTTCCGTTCCGACCGTAAGGCCGTCACAACCCTTTTGTACCAACACGGTATATCCGTCCTCCGCAATCGTGTAATGCAGCCGCCGCTGCATAATTTGAATTCCCTGCAAAACCTCTTTCGTTTCGCCGATAAAATTCAGTCTTATCATCGCATCTTCTCCTTTGGTTCGGCCTTGCTGCCCTCATCATAATACCTTATCTATCGGCAGGTTCTGATACCGTCCGATATACCTATGCTGCTTTCGTTTAAGACTCTCCCTGTAAATCATCATACATTTTCCATGCCAGGTCATAGTAAAAGCGATGACCCTCCGGGCCGATGACGTGGCGACAAGCGCCGTTTGTATGCCCGTAGAGCGATTTTGTAACGGCAAAGCATGCTTGTGCCGAATCAATCGGAAAAATGGTGTCTTTTTCTCCCGAAACCAAAATAAGCGTACGCGGCGCGATCAGGCCGCCCAAGTCGCCCATATCAAAATATTTGCGGATTTGCGGAATAAAATTGCAGGTGCAATGAAACATGGCCGCGATGGAATCATCATAGCTTGCATAGCAGCAGCTGGGTATGGCCGTGCGGATGCGTTCATCCATGCAGGCCGCATAAAACGTTGTTGTGCCGCCGCCCGAATTGCCCAAACAAATGATGTTATCCCGATCGACTTCTTTTGCAAAGTGCTGCTCCAGCATGTCAATCGCGCGGCTGATGTCCCACACACGCTCGCCGATGGTTGTTCGGCCAATCAGCAAATTCGCCATGGTATGCACGTGGCAGGCAGGCCCTTCCGGCGTGCCGCCGCACTCGCCCATGCCGCGCTGCTCGACCGTCAGCGCACAAAAGCCCTTTTGCAGCGCGCCGACCGCAAAATCCCGGTCGCCGCCCGAAATGGTCTCCGCATCGCCTTCAAATTTGGGTCTGCCGAGGGAAATATGCATGCCCGTAGAATGTCCCTGCAAGCAGATAACGACCGGAGGCGGCTCCTCTGCGCCGTGCGGAATCAGCAAATGGCAGGGCACAAAATAACCTTCTTCGCTTTGAAACGTAAAGCGGATTTCACGATATGACTCGCACTGCGTGTCATATTCCACGGTGAATAAATCCTCGCACTGCACAAACGGCAGCCCCAAAAGCTCTGCCAGCTGCATGCGCGATTTTTTTTGCCACTCGGCAAAATCGCCGCCGCGATACCGCATGCACGGCTCTATTTTTTTGATTTCCTCTAACGTATGCTTAACCGGGTCTTGATTGCGATTCATGACTTTCTCTCCTATTTCAGCTTTTTATTGTTTTCTGCGCAAGCTCCGTCACTACGTTTGTCACAAGCTCGCGGTGCGGCTCGCAGGTCAGATAATTAATCATCATCAGCAAACTGTCTTGATTGTACTGCGGCTTAAAATCCGTAAACGGAATCCCAAGATTGGCTTCGCCGCCGGCCAGCGCATACAAATACCAATCCTTATGCTCCATACAAAATGCCCGATAGAACTGTGCAACTTTATCCGGCTGCCGAATCTCGTTTGAACGTTCTTCAAAACCTGACATAATCTGCTCGGCCTCGTTCCCCTCGGCAAGCCGAACCGTGTTGCCGCGCTTGCACAGCGGCAAAAACGATACGTCTGTTTTACGGCCGAAGCTGACCTTCACCAACAGGCTTGTCTGCCAAAATTCGCTGTCCGAATCATCAAACAAAAAGTTGCCCTGACCATACACCAGCACAGAATCATGATAGCGCTCCATACAGCCCACACAATGGCTGTGCTGGCAAACCACCAAGTCGGCACCCTTATCCGCTATCTTGCGGCACACCTTCTGCAGCAGCGGCGATGGGTAACGGTAATGCTCCTTGCCGCCGTGATACAGCACCACAACAAAGTCGCACTCATTTTTCAAAGCTGCAATGTGATCCGGGCTGTCCAGCCATTCGAACGGATTGGCACCCGGCTTATCTGCCTCTGCAATGGTAAATTCGTGCTCGGCACAATTATAAATGCCGATTTTTTTGCCCTCTGCCTCAAAAATGTACGGCTGCTGTGCTTCGCTCAGATTATGTCCCGCACCGATAAACGGGAGGTCGTTTTCCTTTAAAAGGCGCATGGTTGAGGCAAGCCCCTGCGCGCCTTCATCCAAAATATGATTGTTGGCCAGCGCCAATAAAGACGGCGCAAATGCCTTAATGCCGGGCAGTGTCCGTGTCGGTGTAATCAAATTCGGCCCGCATTTTGCTATCGGACACGCCGTATCCGTCAGCGGTGTTTCTAAATTAAATATCCGAAAATCCGCCGATTGCAGTTCGGCCAAAAGCGCCTCCCCGGCCAGCTGATGTACATCCCCTGCCGCAAATATATCATAATTCGTTTCTGTCGGCACCAAATCACTGCCGATTAACATTGTATACACGATTGCTTCCCTCCATGAGTCCGCTTCTTAATTGTCTGCTCAGCACCCCACATGCCGAATTTCCTTAATGCGCACATGATGCTCCTGTCCCTCGCCGGGTACAAAAGTAACATCCTTCACCTTTTTCTCGGCCGGCAGTGCAATCAAATACCACATAGTATCGCCTTCCTTGATATAATCACAGACGGTTGCCGGATAACGCAGCTGTTCATCTGCTTCCAGTGTATAAAACCGCTTGCTTTCCGTACGCAACAGGCTGACATCGGACAAGCCGATGTTAGAGCCAAACAGCACGGGGACGCGTTCTTCGCCTCCGTCTTCATAGCGAATCACATATTCTCCCATTTGAATATCCTGTGCCTCAACATAGGCCGCCGGATAGGGATAGCTCCGTTTCTCCCACACAACATCCGATGTATGGGTAATTTCAATATGCGGTGCCTGCAATATTTCTCTGTTGCGGCAGCGATACAAATCGTGTGCCGTCAAGAATACATAATCCGCAAATTTGTCTTCATTAAATGTTTTGTTCCAAACAAGCAGCGAACCATACCCGATTTCAAACAGAGTCGGATATTTCTGCATATGGATTTCGTCTGTTTGACACCAGCACGAAACGCTGATGCCGCGAATGCCTGCTTCTACCCTTCCGCGCCAGTCAATCAGAAGGCTCGGCTCTAAGTTGCCGTAAATTGTCCAAATGCCCTTTTTCAGCTGCTCGGTCACATAATCTTTTTCACTCTGCCATGACCAGTCCATCACCTTCACACGCGGATCAAGCAGGTCTACGCAACCCGCGGTTTCATATATTTCATGCGGAATACCGCCGATTTCTTCAATGTTTTCGGGCGGATTAAACCACTCCTTATCATACACAATACATTCCCTGCCGAACAGGGTTACACGTTTGCCTCTGTCTACCGAATAGATTTTTTTATAAGCGCCGGCCTGCGCCTCACCTGTCTTTTCATGCAGGCTGACCAGCTTATCGCCCCATATCATGGTTTCGACACCTTTTGAAGCAAGATATGCACAGCAGCGATTGACATTGTCGGCAAACAGCTTGGCCGGGTCTTTACCGCGGCATTTATCGCAAACGCACATCACCCACCACTCATCATGTCCGATGTGCAGTGTTTTGGGGCGAAACACCTCAAGTGCTTCATCATATAAATCAAAAACCAGCTCATATAGCTTCTCATTTTGCGGGCAGCAGGTATCCGGCAAATATTCATCATCACATTCTGCCAGTTCGGGATGTGCCCCCAAAATATATTCGCTGTGGGTCAGCGAAGGGATTTCCGGTATAATTTCCATGCAGCGCTCCCGACAGTATGCCGCCAGCTCGCGCAGCTCTGCCTGCGTATATACGCCGCCGCCTGCATTATATGTATGAATCGAATTTCTGACTCTTTTCGATATTTGATTGTAATATGTTTTGCCGTTAAATTCTGCCAATTCGGCGCTGTATTTCAGCCAATATTCATTAATTTCGGGGTGACGCTTATATTCCATACAGCCGCCCACCTCAAGAATTAATGTATTATACCCCAAATACAGCAGCATGTCAATCCATTTTTTAAAATACGGCAACTCCGACTTTGGAGGGAGAAAGACCCTTGCCGAGCGGTGCTCACACACAGGATAATTGTAAATGATTCCCTTTTCAATACCGCTGTCATAATGACCGAGAATTGAGTTTGCCGCATAAATCATGGCAAGAGGCGTATCGGCATACACCGTAATATCATCTTCGATGCAAATCACATACCCCTCACGATTTTCGTTGTAAACTGCGCCGAAAGCTTTTTCTGTCTTTTCAATCGCCGCGCGGTTTATGGCAGAAAAGTGTACCTTTGCCTTACCGCCGCCCAGCTTGGCCACAATATCCGCTGCGGCCTTCGGTGCCCCTGTGCTTTCACCCGAAAGCAAGATTTTTTCTTTAGAAAACTGCGTGTAGCCGTCTGTTAAAATTTTCATGGTTTCTCTCCCCATCCTGCTGTTTTTATGTTTGGCTTCTGCTGCCGAATGGCCATAAGCGCCGGCCCGGCTCTATGCGGCGGCCGGCGCTTTGGCGTCTGCCGTTATCGCCGCACGGCATCATACCGTGCGGCGAAGGGCATTTGTTTTTTATTTTACGTAAGCCGCTCTTAGTGGCTTCATCGCCGCGTCTTTTACATCAATAAAGAAGGTCTTTTGCGCTGCGCTGTTCGGCAGGTTACCCAGGCTCAGCTGTACGGTTTTTTGTAAGTCGCCCGCGTCAAACGTTACCGTATCAATCACTGCATCGGCAAGCTTCGTACATGCCGCATCGGTATAGGCCGCCGTTATGATATTGATATGTTTTGACGTGCCGTCATTTTTAAGCGTAATGCTTCCGTCTGCTGTCGGGTCGGCAATTTCATTTTCAAAGCTTGTCATAAAAATTTTAAAATCGTCCATATACATGGCAGAGGTTTTGTTGTCCGTCGTCTTTACGCCGTCATACCATTCTATAATTTCGCTCATACAAATCGGATTCTTCAGCTCGCCGCCGCGTGTAAAGTCGCACTCGCCCTTATATTCACCATCTACAAAGATGGAGTAGACACCGTTTTTAATATCATACACACAGGTAAGGCGATACCACTGGTTTGTCTGTACCGTTGCCAGTTCATTGCCATTGCAGTCCCTCAGCGCGGCGCTGTCACCGTCACTTTCACCCACCATAATACCGCCGTATCTCACATACCATGAATGTTCATTCGTTGTGGTGAACCAGTTCGGCTTCAGCAGATTTCTGCCGACTGCAAAATCGTCAAATCGATAATATTGCTCTGCAACAACGTAAACAGGCTTCATCTTTTCGGCATAGTTATCCGCTGTGCCGCCTGCGGCTTGATACTCTGCGGGGGACATACCGTAAAATTTATTCCAGCCTGCGTGGGTTTCGTCCCGATTTTCTGCCTTTGCGCCGCCCTGCGGCTTGACACCATAGCCGATCCAAGGCATAAATTTGGGATTTAAGCCGCCGTTTTCTGTTTGTACGCTCGTCATCTTAACGGCTATGGTGTGCCCGTTTGTGTCCTCCGGCAGATTCACGCCCGTAGCGGTTAGAACGTCATGTACATTTCTGTCATGCATAAGCATGCCGTCTTTGTTGACCACACGGGTCATTTCGTTACGTCCCGGCAGACTTGCATGATAGCTGTAATTCGTCCAGTTTGTTTCCTTCACACCGTCGTTGCCGTAATAATCCTCATAAATCGTATCGTTATAGAACTTATCTGCCGTAGTGCCGTCATAGCTGTTATAAAAATAATACTGCTGTGAAAAGGCAAGTCCCTTCGCGGTCTTGGCTTCGCTTGTCGCCATGGTGTAGAGAGTTCCGCTGACCCCTTCTGCAACCGCCTCGGCATAAACCGTCTGCCCCGGCAAAATGCCGATGCTTGCTTCACCGTTTTCATTAAGGGCGACTGTGCCGAGCGCGCTGCCGCTGCCGTCCTTAAAGACAACAGCCGTTGCGGTTGTACAGTCGGTAACGGTTGCCTTGGCTGTAATGGCAGAGGTCACAATATCCTTTACGTTATAGTCGCCCGAAGCGTATTCACCCTCTATATTAAGTGTCACCTGCGGCTGATTCGTCAGCATCGTAAGCGAAATATCGTCATACCGCAAATCGGGATGTAAGCTTTTGCCGTGCAGTTGAACGTTGTTCAGGCCGATTGCTTTTCGACTTGTTATATCCCAGCGAGCCGGGTCTTTCACGCAGGCAACCAATTTGTTGTCAAAATATTTATAAATACGATATCCGTCCTGCGCCGACTCTGAAACATAACGAATCGTATGCCAGCTGTTCGGTGTATAAGCGGCACCGTTAATCTTGTTATCCTGTGCTACAAATGCACCGCTCAAACCGCTTATGCTGCTGAATTGCAAATCGCTGCCCGTTGTATTGTTGACATCATCCCTCCAGTTACAAAACGCCGTAAAGGAAATCTCTTTTCCGGTTGAGTCCGGCAGATACACCCGAAAGGAAAAATCCGTTGTGGCATATTGTGCATTCGTATCCAGACTGGTTTTTTTCCCGCTGCCGTCCATTTGGTACACGTGATTTTCCGGGGCAGCCGGATCCGGATCCGCTAAAACCAAATCACCGGAGTACAGTGTATCGACCAGGCCGCTCTCCCGTAAGCTTGTCGGGCTTGTGTTAAGCTCTATTTGGTCAAAGTTTTCAAAAAAGTGAACATCCTGTACATCAGCCGCCATTGCCGGGACAGAAACCAAGACCGCCGTAAGAATTGTGCCGAGTAACAAAGAACCGATTGCCTGTATGCTTTTTTTCATATTGTTGCCTCCTTCACTTCACTTGTTTTTCGTTTTATATTGTGTCCGCACGGCGTGAAATAAGCCGCATGCGGCGCTGTTTTTAATTCCTATTCTTTCATATATCTGTCATAAGCAGCCTGCTGCAGCGCCTCGGCCTTGGTAACGCCGTAGCTCTTCATGCGTTCCACATAGCTGTCAAAGTTATCGAGGGATTCTCTGCCCATAACAAATTTGGTAAACATTTCGGCCTCATACGCTTTAATTTCTCCCAAAATAGAGCTATACTCCGATTTATCCTCTGATGTCATCGGATATATCTGTGTCAAAAGTGACGTGTCGCCCTCACCCCAAATTCTCGAGGCATCCTTTTGCGCAGGCTCATTATACTGTATGCCGGCATATGCCTCTCCCAGGGTGATTCTCGGCACAACGCCGAATGCCGTAAAGGTAATCGGTGTAATGGCCTCTACCGGGGATTTTCCGTCCGGATTTTTGATGACAAAATCGGTAAACTGATACTTACCGTTTTCCTTGGTATAGGTTTTTCCCTCAATACCCCAGTTCAGCAAATCGGTACCCTCGGGCGAATAGAAATAGTCTAAATACCGAAGCGCCGCATCAACATTTTTACATTGTGTGCTGATGGCCGCCGCTCCCCCGTTAGAATAAAGCCTGGTAATCTGCCAGCCGACATATTGCGTTGAACCGGCCGTTTTAGAAGGCCACGGCGCCGCTACGAGCTTATAAGACGGGTCATTTTGTCTTGCCGCAAGGTATGCGCCGAGCTGACCGCCCACATAGCCGACACCCGCACCGGATATGTCGTTTGTCATGTTGGCATCCATGGTGGATTTTTCCAGCGCCGCAAATTCGGAGTCAATCAAGCCTTCTTTATACCACTTATTCATCTCTGCTAAAAACTCTTTAAATTCGGGCTGAACACTGCCATACACCATTTTGCCGTCTTTTAAAATAAAATCACCGTACAGTGTGCCGTAGGCAGCCGCAAAGGCCGAAAACGAAGCCGCCTTATAAGAGGCAAGCGGGATTTCGTCCGCCTGTCCGTTGCCGTTCGGGTCCTTTGTTTTAAAGGCCGTCAATACGGCATGCCAGTCGTCTATGGTCTTGGGCATTTCAAGATTCAGCTTATCCAGCCAGTCCTGCCGAATCAGCATGCCGTAATGCGCGTTCGGCAGCGTGCTGTCGCTCCAAACCGGGAAGATTGCATGCTTGCCCTCACTGGTTCTGATCTGTTTTTCCACATCGGGGTAGGCTTCCATTGCTTTTTTGTAGTTCGGCAGCTTATCCATGTGCTCGTCAAGCGGAATAATCACGCCGTCTTGTATGGCTTTATCCGTACCGCCTATATAGCCGCCGCTATCCCAGTTGGTCTGCATAATGTCGGTATATTCTCCCGAAGCAATCATAATGTTAAACTGCTCCTCCCAAGCCGCAGAAGAAGGATGAATATACTCCACCTCCACGCCGGTGGCCTCCTGGATTTTTTGCAGCGATTCTGCCGTTCCGAAATTTTTAATATACTCGCCAAGATTATTGCCCAGCCAGTATGTCAGCTTTGCGCCGCCATCCTCCGTTTCCTTTTGTTTGCCCCGACATCCGGTCAGCGTGCCTGTCAGCGCAAGTGTCACTGCCAAAACAGCACACAGCGCTTTGATATGACGTTTCTTTCTCATGTCCTTCCATCTCCTTAATTCTCTTTATTTAATGTTTTTTCCGGCCGCCGGACATACGCCACGGCAGCTTATATACATTATCAGCCCTTAACGGCGCCGATCATAACACCCTTAACAAAATATTTCTGTAAAAACGGATACACACACAAAACGGGTACCGTTGTGATGATAACGGTTGCATATTTAATTACGTCCGAAAGCCCTACCTTATCAACCACCTGTGCACCGGTCGTCATATCGCCGCCGGAGGATTCAAGAAGTATCTCGCGCAAAATCAGCTGCACCGGGTAAAGGCTTCTGTCCTTTAAATAAATCATCGCGTTAAACCAGGCATTCCAGATGCCGACACCATAAAACAAGACCTGCACCGCTATCGCCGCTTTTGAAAGCGGAATGAGTAAGCGGAATAAAACGGTCATGCTGTTTGCCCCATCCACTCTTGCCGATTCTTCAATACTGTGGGGAATCCCCTCAAAGGCGCTTTTTAAGACTATGACATTGTATGTGGAAAGCAGCGTCGGCAGAATCATTGCCCAGCGTGAGTTGTAAAGTCCCACACCTTTCACAACCAAAAAGGTCGGAATTAAGCCGCCGTTGAAAAACATGGTAATGATCATCATAATCATAATGACGCTTTTATATTTAAGGTACGGCCTTGAAAGCGTATATGCAAGCAGTGACGAAGTTAAAAGACTGCAAACCGTACCTAAGATAACATAATAAATTGTATTTAAATAGCCCGAGAGAATCTCTTCATTTGCCAGTACCGTTGTATATCCTTTAAGCGAAAATCCGGCCGGCTTTATCAGCAGGCCGCCTGTTTTCATCAATTCCGAAGGCTCGCTGAACGAACCGAACAATACATATAAAAACGGATACAATGTGATAAGAGTCAGCCCCGACAGCAGGAGAATGTTAAACACATTAAAGATACGTTCTGATACACTGACCTTCATTTTCATTTCGATAACCATTCCTTTCCTTATCCAAAAGCGCAGGATGTAAACATCGGAACAAAGCCGTTCCGATTCTGTTACCACAAGCTGGTTTCTGTTGTTCTTTTTGAAATGTAGTTTGCCGCAAGCAGCATGATAAGATTAACCACAGAATTAAACAGCCCGACAGCTGTACTGTAGCTGTAATTCATTTCGCGCAAGCCCTTTCTGTACACCAGGGTGGAAATGACATCCGCCGTTTCGTAAATGGTTGGATTATATAAAAGCAGTATTTTTTCATACCCGACCGTAAAGGCGCTGCCCATTCTCATAATAAACAGTGTGACAATGGTCGGTATAATCCCCGGCAGCGTAACCGCAAACACCTGCCGCAGCTTGCCTGCCCCGTCAATGGAGGCCGCCTCGTAAAGGCACTGGTCAATGTTTGACAAAGCCGCCAGATAAATAATAGAATTCCAGCCGACACCCTGCCATATACCCGAAAAAACATAAATCCATTTAAAGGCCGACAGCTCCTGCAAAAGGTTTTTGCGTTCCATGCCAAAAAGGCTCAATACAATATTAAAAACACCGTCTTTCATAGAAAAAGCAGAAATAATACCGCAAATAACCACCAAAGAAATAAAATGCGGAATATATGTAACCGTCTGCACAAGCTTTTTAAACCTTTGTGCCTTCAGCTCATTTAATAAAAGAGCCAGAATAATCGGAGCCGGAAAGCCCAGCACCAAATCCAACAGACTGATGACAAGCGTGTTGCGCACCGTACGCACAAAGTGAGCGCTGGAACAAAAATCCTGAAAATGCTTCAGTCCGACCCAGCTGCTTTTAAAAAAGCCCAGCGCCGGTGAATAGTCCTGAAAAGCAATTACCACACCAAACATCGGTCCGTATAAAAATATCAAATAAAAAATAATACCGGGTATCGCCATCAAATAAGCGCCCTTATACTTTTTAAATTCCTCCAAAAAGCCGTTCCTTTTATGAAGCTTTGCTTTTGGTCGAATTGCCGCTTCGTTTCTCATATGCTCCTCCTCACATTCCGTGCAATGTATTTAACTATATTTATTATAAACGCTGTGACCATATGCCGTCAATCGCCCATTTTTGAGATATATCGTCCATTTCCAAGCAGGCCGCCGTATCCGTATGCCGGGCAGCGCCTGCCTCCTGACCGCCGATTCGCCTTTTTCGGCAAAGTCCGTTTTCAAAAACAGGCGATGTCTTTCACATAAAAGTCTATTGACAAAACACAGCTGTTTTGAGTATAATAGAATATAGCGGCATATGCAGCTAAAAAACACGGAGGAATTGATATGATGAAACAGATGTTTGACAAAAAAAGCTTTCTTTTCCGATATGTTTCCATGCTTATTGTGCTGCTTTGTATTCCTGTCGTTTTCGGCTTTTTGGTTTCAAGATTTGCCGTAGCCTCTACGCTTTCGCAAATTAAAAGCAAAAACTACCAATCGCTGGTTCATATTCAAAAAATACTTGACTCTGAGTTTTTAAAGCTTGAAAGAATCACATATGACATCACGTTTAATCAAGATTTGATTCATTTATATTCCGTTACGGAGCCGGGTGATTTGGCATATGAGGTTTCCCGTTCCTCCCTGATTCCGAAATCTGTCCCGTTAAACGATTATATTATGGGAACATATATCTATCTGGATACCTTTGACTATGTCATATACGGCAAGACCTACGCACCGTTTGACGAATTTTATCAGACAAACGGTTTGGAAAATCTTTCGGCCGGCGAATTTAAGGCAGAATATCTCACCCCCGGCCATGTAAGACGCATTTCTGCAACCCAAACCGCGTACACAGACGGCAAAAGCATCCCTGTTCTTTTATATACCCACTCCTTCCCGGTGACAGGCACATACAAGGGCAGTGTGTTTATGATGATTGATTTAAACAAGTTTATTGAACCCTTTGCCGATAACCTTGCAGAGGAGGGCATTTGTCTGTACGCACTGGATAAGGATGGGCAAATCATCTTTTCCCGCGGGAATGAAAGCTACATCATAACAGATGCCGCAGAGCAAAAAGACGGTTACTACAGCAACACGAGAAACGGCGAAAAGTTCATCTACTGTACCCAAAAATCAGATTTCGGCAACTTTCGTTATATTTTGGTGGAAAGTGACCGTTCCATCCAGTCTGCCACATCACCGGTGCGGCTTATGATTTATCTTTACATGGTTGTAACGCTCGTTTTGGGCTGTATTGTCATTTTTTCCTCCGCGCGCAAAAATGCCAAGCCGATACGAGATTTATCTCTTTTGCTGAACACCTCCCTCGATACGCACTATCAGGGGGATGAATTGGATAATATTCAGCTTTCCATTCATCATCTGCTAAACGAAAAAATTCGCATGGAGCCGATATTGGAGGCCAGTGAAAGTACATTGAAAAAAAATATCATTTCCGATTTATTACGCGGCAACTTCACTTCTGCCGATGCACTGACGAGCGCCTGCCGCACCGCAAACATCACCTTTACACACGACTTTTTTGTGGTATTTTATTTTTCGTTGGCCGAAGTGGAACAATCGGATATACCGATTATCAAATATGCAATTTCCAATGTTTTAACCGAAATTTTTGAACCGATCGGTCAGGTCGTTACAAACGATTCCGAATTGTTTTCCCTATTCGGAATACTAAACCTTTCTGAAAATACAAAACAAATTCAAGAAAAAATTCTAACCCAGCTCAACTTTTTGCAAGCCTTTTTTGCCAAACAGTTTTCTATTTTAATCAACATCGGCATCGGGCGCATTTATGAAGGCATTGAAAATATCGCCCTCTCCTGCAGCAATGCAAAAGAGGCCGCCGAATTTTGCACACTGACGGGCGCACGGGATATTATGCCCTACGAGGATATTAAAGAACACAATGACTATTACCACTATTCATTAGAAGAAGAAAATAAACTGTTCACCGCTGTCATGAACGGTGATATTATACAGTCGAAACAGCTTTTGAATCAGATTGTAGAAGAAAACTCTCAGCTCTCTCTGGATATGAGCCGCTGTCTGTTCTTTGACTTAACGGCAACCGCGCTGAAAATCATGTCGGGCAAAACCATCGACAGTAATTCTGTATTTGACAACGGTTCTTCCGCACTTGGGCTCTTAATGAATTGCAAAACCATAACGCAGCTAACCGAAACCATTTATGCCATTTTTGAAAAGGTTTGTCAAGAAATTAACAACCATCACTCCATGCGTGAAGAAAAACTGATTGATGACGTTACAAATTATATGAACGAAAACTACGGCAATCCCAATATGTCAATGAGTATGGTGGCCGATGCGTTTTCACTCAATTATACCTATGTGTCCCACTTTTTCAAGGACTATCTGGGCGCCAGCTTTGTGGAATATATCTCTGAGCTGCGTGTTCGGAAGGCGGCCGAGCTGCTGCGCTCTACGTCCCTCTCCATCAGCCGCATCGCAGACGAGGTCGGATATGCCAATGCCACCGTGCTGATTAAGATTTTTAAGAAATATACCGGCATCACCCCGGGCACCTACCGAAAAAACAACACCGCAGACTAAGGGGTGTAAAAACACGAATATAAAAACAAAAGGGGATTTAATCCGGAATGACCTCATCCCCATGCGTTTTCATCCAGGTGCAGGCCGCGTCATAGGCTTCATAATCAAGGTCTGCCATTGTATTGGTATGAAGAACAACGCCCTCTGCCTCTTTTTTTAAAAGCTTCTCCCGATACCAGTCAAGCTGCCATGTAACAGCCTTGCCGGTTGCCTGCCTGTTCTCGCCGAAATTATACAGATAGCAGCCAAACATCCGCCTGTTATGCGGTGTCAGCTTTTTAAAAATTTCAAATTTTTCCGGAATCAGCGGTACATCCTTTTCTTCCCATGTCCACATAATAACGCCGTCAAACGGCTCTGTATACCGTTTAAAATCCGCATCCTTTTCGGCATCAAGACCAAATTCCCTCGTATAAAGTACCATCCACATTCCAAGCGGGCGAACCTCATTCTCGTGCAAACGCTTTCTTATCTTCCACAAATTTTCAATCGGTATGTTTTTATATGCCCCGTCCCGTTGAAAATCATCAAAAACAACACGGCCGATATTCTCAAATTCCTTTGCTTCAGAAATAAACGGCTCAACAAGCGACGGATTTTCGCCTGCGTTGTAACACTCCCACCCAACCTCTTTCAGCGTTTTAAACGATTTGTTGTACTGACGTCTGTTGACCTCCTTTTCACCTGCCGGTATCATAAATGTATTTTTGACACCAAGATACAAGCACCCCTCCATCGGTGTCATACGGGAAAGCTTATCATTGCCGTATTTATGGTTATATGCTCCCTCCGGATGTCCCCAAAGCCAAAACATATCACGTAATACCATTTTTCTCCTCCTAAAAGCTCCTGCAAAATATTGCGGAATCATTATACCGTTCTTTTTTGACTTCGCACTGCCCTGCAAAAATTTTTCTGTTGTATCCTATAATGAAGTCAGCCTTTTGTCCGGCCGAGCTTGCTGCTCGCGCCCTTGATTTAAGTTGTGACAGCGTCCTCCGTGCGGCACAGAATCCCGCGCCTTTTCAGGATTGATCGGCGCCTGCCTTTCCGTATATAAAATCAATAATAATATCTGCAAACAGCTGATCGTTATATAGGTAATCACAGTGACTGTGCCCCTTTAAATATACAAACCGTATATGTTCATCGGGATAATGCATCTGCTTTAACGTGCCTATCATCAACAGCGTTTGCTCGTACCTGTTCGGCATATCATTGTCTGCACAGAAAATAAGCATGGGCGGCTGATGGTTATACTCTCTGATATGATATAAGGGGGCTGCGTCATCGATTATACATCTTCGCGAATCCTCCCCGCGTTCCCTGAGAACATTAAAGTGCGTTGTGGGCTGTCCGGCATTGAAGATAAACCCTGAAATTTTCTGAATCTCAATGCCGTAGTTCATAAAATATTTAACGTCAAAGCAAAGCATCATCGCTATATAGGCTCCTGCGGAGGAGCCGCCAACATATATTTTTGACACCTCGGCATATTGACCTATATTGTCAATGACCCATTTCACGCTTGCTGCGCAATCCCATAAAAAATCCGGGTATCTGTTATGCGGATACATTCTGTAATTGACCGACACAATGCCAATATTGTTTTCGATAAAACGTTGCGGTATAATCTCCTCCTTATCACCGGCCTCAAGACCGCCTCCATGAAAATAAATCATAATCGGTATTTTCTCCGTCATGTTATCCGGTAAAAAATATCCAACGACCGGCTTAACGTTTGATTTTCGGTATAATATATATCTTTAAACGTCATGGTTATTCTCCCCTTATGCACATATCTTTCTGCAGGCATTACATTTTTCTCAATACCATCTGTGTTACACAAAGCCCTGCGGGATCCTTGGGATTGATTTGTTCCGCCGAAAGAAGCAACGTGCAGTCTCCGCTCTCTAATGTAACCTGACCCAAGATACTGCCCGTTTCCGAAAAATATCTCCGGTTGACACCGTGCGGCAATACATCCTCACGCAGCGTTGCCGCAATATCATTGTCCTTGCAGCGTACACGCACCTTGTGACCGCCTGTCCATGGCTGATACTTTGATGTTGCCGTATAGAGAACGACCTCATATTGACCGGATTCAACGACCTCAAATTCCCAAAAAATCGAGTCCTGCTCCGATGTCCAGTATTCCACGCTGCCGTTAAGGTTGACTCTGATTTCCGTACTCGAATTTTCCCAATACTCCCCTATTTCTCTGTCCATGGCCAATGCAAAGATAGGAAGCTCTGTTCTGTGTTCACCCTTTTTGATTTTGCATGCACAGCACGGTAGGCTGATGGTATCGCTTTCCTGCTGAAACAGCCCCTCGGCAACCTGCGGCTTGCCGTCTAAGGTCAGCTTTATGGCCGTTACCGTGTCATTGAATGAAACCTTTGACAGGTCAAGGCAGAGCTTGCTTTGCGTCTGCTGCACGGCTGCCGCCTTGCCTGTTAAGGCCTCTGCGCTTAACACCTTATTGTTAAGACCCAAAATCTCAATATATTGCCGCGGTTCCTTCATCAGCAAATACAGGTGATTCCCTTTTTGCGTTGCCCAGCCAAAAGAAAAATCAGCAGCGAACGGCGATGCCACCGTATCGTAAATAGCTTCACTGTTCTGATGCATCCAATCTCCCAAGGCCTCTGCAATTTGTACGGCCTCCTGCGGAATACTTCCGTCCGGCTTCGGGCCGATATTCAGCAACAGATTGGCACCTTTGGAGCATACGGCGCACAAAAGCTCTATCACTGTTTTGGGTGTTTTAAAGTGCTTGTCACAACGTTTTCGTTGTTTTGTGTTCTGCACTTATGCAAATTGAAATTTCTGTTTCTTCACTGATTCCACCCCAAGCAGCGTTCATTGCATCAGGTTTTCCGTTTTCATCATACGATCCAATGATTAGCACCGGCATAGGGTAAAGGTACGCTTTTGCTCCAAAATTCTTTCTCATAATTTTTCACTCCATTCTTTTTCTTTAAATCCAACCAAAATAAAATCTTCGCCGATTAAAAGCGGACGTTTAACTAACATTTCATCTGTTGCAAGTAGCCTTAATTGTTCTTCTTCTGACATAGCAGATAACTTGTCCTTC
>UQYH01000008.1 GCA_900545185.1 uncultured Eubacteriales bacterium
TATAATTTTTTCGTAAAATATCATAGATGGTGTATCGGACTATCGAGAGGGAGGAAGTACAGTGACAGACTTTTTATTTGACATGATCGCAACAGAGCTGGAGGACGCAGTCGGCAGAGAGAATTGTTCTGTAAGAACCATTGACAAGCTGGCGCACAGCGTTGACTATTTCTGGCTTTCCAGAATGTGGGCAGACCGCGGACTTCGTATGCCGGAGGGTGATTTTATTGTTGCGCCGAAGGATGCAAAAGAGGTTTCGGCCGTGCTTAAAATTGCAAATTACTATAAAATCCCCGTAACCACATGGGGTGCCGGCGGTGGAACACAGGGCGGTGCCATACCTGTTTGCGGCGGCATTGTTCTTGACACAAAAAGAATGAATAAGATTTATGATGTCAACGAAAAAGGTATGTACATAGAATGCGGCACAGGCGCAATATATAAGCATATTGAATGGGCGGCCAACGAAAAGGGCTACGCGACAATGCATTACCCGTCGTCGCTCACCTGTTCTACGGTGGGGGGCTTTCTGGCACATCGCGGAATCGGTGTATCCTCTACAAAATACGGGAAAATTGACGATATGGTGCTTCAAATGGAGGTTGTTCTTCCCAACGGAGATATCATTGAAACCTCTCCTGCACCCAAGCATGCTGCTGGCCCCGACCTGAATCAGATTTTTATAGGGTCGGAGGGAACGCTCGGTGTTATGACAAAGGCACAAATGCGCATTTATGAGCAGCCCGAATCACGTCAGTTCAGAGGATTTTTATTCCATAATATAACGGATGCGTTTAATGCCGGGCGCGAACTGCTTCAGAAATTCAAACCCTCGGTAATGCGCCTTTATGATGAGGCAGAAACAGCAACGCTGATTAAAAAGATTGTCGGTGTTGAAAAAAAAGGCGCATTTATGAATATTGCCATTGAAGGCGTTCGGGAAATGGCCGACCTTGAAATGAAAATTCTTCTTGAAACCTTCGGCCGATACGGTGCCGAGGATTTAGGCTCGGAATACGGTGAAAAATGGTGGAAGGAAAAAATTACCTTCTTTTATCCCGGACACATGATGGATATTCCGCAGTGCTTCGGAACGATGGATACAATAGCACCTTATGATAAGATTGAAAACATCTATTGGGAAATGAAAAAAGCCATTGAAACAAACTTTCCGCAAGCAAGATTTATTGCACACTTTTCACATTGGTACGAGTGGGGCTGCATGATTTACGATCGCTTTATTGTTGACGGCGACAAGGTGCCTCAAGACCCGCACGAAGCCTTCAGGCTTCATCAGGCAATATGGAGCTGCGGTGTCAGAACGGCGCTTAAAAACGGCGGTGTTGTCAATGATCATCATGGTGTGGGTATTAAGCTCGGCAGACTGATGAAAGAGCAGTACGGCCCTGCCATGCAGGTATTTGAAGGTATCAAAAAGCAGCTTGACCCGAACGGCATTATGAATCCGTATAAGCTGGGACTTTAAGGAGGTAACCGAGATGCAATTTACGAAAAAATCACAAGAGCATATAGACAGCTGCCGTTTTTGCTGGATGTGCCATCATGTATGTCCGATCGGCAATGCAACGGGACTGGAGAGAAACACAGCAAGAGCAAGAGCGCTCGGACTTTCCTTGGTTATGCGTGATGCCATTGAATATTCGGAGGATATTATAAACAATGTTTATGAATGCTCGCTTTGCGGCGGCTGTATGACGGACTGTGTAACCGGATGGGATCCCGTTATGTATACAAAAGAGGCACGCCTCGGTGCCGCGCTTGACGGAAAGCTTCCTCAATATGTCATGACAATGCTTCAAAACATACAGACCACGGGGAATATATACGGTGCGGATGCAAACGAAAACACTCCCGCAATAAGCGGTGGTGACACGCTTTTCTTCCTTGGTGAGGATGCAAGAGTAAAGGGTAACGTAAAAACGGCTGTTGAGCTTTTGAAAAGAGCGGGTGTTGACATTACCGTCTTAAAAGACGAGCCAAACAGCGGATATTCTATGGACTTTCTTATAGGTGCGGCGGCCGAAACGAAGGCGGTTATGGAAAATTGTGCAAAAATTTTGAATCACTATAAAAAAATTATCTGCTATGACGGTGCAGATGCAAAGGTTATGAAACGGGAATATAAGGAATGGGGCATTGATCTTAAGGCAGAGGTCGTTACCTTTACGGAATTTTTGGCTGAGCTTATACGCAATCATAAGCTTGCGGTTAAAAAGACAGATATTGCATTTACACCGCAGGATTCCCCTGTATTGGCAAGAGATTTGGAAGAAACAAAGCCCATTAGAGAGATTCTTTCGGCTTGCGGACGTGTAAATGAAATGCTTTTGAACAGAGAGCATACGATGCTTGCCGGTAACCTTATCATGAATGAGTATATGCCGCAGGTTATGGAAAAGGTTGCTCAAAACAGGTGGATAAATGCCCAAAACGCTCATGCAGAGGTGCTGGTTACAGAAAGTACGGCAGAGTATATCTTACTTAAACAAACAAAGCCTGAGGGTATTGAGCTTTTAACCGTTGAGGAGGTTGTTGAGAAATGCTTGTAAGCTTAAAAAACGTGATAGATTTAGCGGAAAAAGGTAACTTTGCAGTTCCAGCGTTCAATGTATATAACATCGAAACGATGATGGGAGTTGCAAAGGCAGCGGAGGAAATGCGCGCACCGGTTATCATTCAAGTGTACCCGCGGCTTTTAAACGAAGAGGTAGGATATTATCTGTGCCCGGCTATTGTGGCAGCTGCGCGTAAGGCAACCGTGCCCGTTTGCTTTCATTTAGATCACGGCCCGTCGGAGCTTGAGGTTCAAAAGGCACTTCGCTGGGGTGCAACGGGAATCATGTATGACGGCTCGGTGCATCCCTTTGAAGAAAACGTTGCAAATACAAAGCACATTGTTGATATTTGTGCGGCAGTTAATGTGGAGGCAGAGGGCGAGCTTGGTCATATAGGCAGCGTTCATGATGAGGAGATGGATGCATTTACAGACCCTGCACAGGCTGCGGAATTTGTTCGGAAAACAAAGGTTGTATGTCTTGCGGTTTTAATAGGAAATGCACACGGACATTATAAAAAGCCGCCCAAGCTGGATATTGACAGAGTTAAGGCTATCAGAGAGGCAACGGGCGGTATTCCGCTGGTGCTTCACGGGGGTTCGGGTATCCCGGATGAACAGGTCAAGGCGGCAATTGCCGCAGGGGTTCGCAAAATGAATATCGGTACGGATGTATGCTGTGCCTTTGCGGACGGCACAAAGGAAATTTTGGATGATCCCGACAGAGGCCTTGCGGTTGACATTTTTATGAAGCATCCGATTGAAACGGTTAAAAAGCTTGCCATTGAGAAAATTAAGCTTGTCGGTGCCGACGGAAAGGCATGCATATGAGCAAGATAGCAGGAATAGGCGCCAATGTGCTTGATACGCTGTATATGGTTGAAAAATACCCGACAGAGGATACAAAAATGCGCGCCGATGCGGTCAAAACAAGCGGCGGCGGCCCATGTGCAACGGGCCTTGTTGCCGCGTCAAGGCTTGGGGCAAGCTGTGCTTTCATAGGCAATATAAGTGATGATAACGGCGGTCGGTTTCTGCAAGAGGATTTCAAACGATATGGTGTTGATACAAATTGTGTAACAATCAAGCATGGTTATGATACTTTTTGCTCGTGCATATGGCTTGCGGGCGAATCGGCATCCAGAACATGCGTTTTTTACAAAGGCAACGTGCCGCCGACCGAAATTGATGATACAGCAGCAGCTGTCATAGCACAGGCTGATATACTCATGGTTGACGGTAACGATTTGGCAGCTGCCGTTCGCGGAGCTGAGATTGCAAAAAAGAGCGGTACAAAGGTTCTTTATGATGCAGGGGGATTATATGACGGAATTGAAAAGCTTCTTCCCTATGCGGATATTTTGATTCCATCGGAGGAATTTGCCCTCGGTCATACAGGTGAAAAAGTAACCGAAAACGCAGCCAAAGTGCTTTTTGAAGCATATTCTCCCGAAATTCTTGTCATCACTCAGGGGAAAAAGGGCGGTATTATCTATGACGGAAAAACAGCTGAAAATTACCCCTCGTTTTTAGTGGATGCGGTTGATTCAAACGGATCGGGCGATGTGTTTCACGGCGCTTTTGCATTTGCCGTTACGCATGGTATGAGCTATCAAAAGGCCTGCACGTTTTCCAGCGCGGTATCGGCTTTAAAATGCACCCGGCTCGGCGCCAGAGAAGGCGTGCCGACATATAACGAAACAATAAAATTTTTAAAGGAGCGTGGCATGAGTGTTTAAAAGGACTTGGAACAAAAGGTACGGAAAATCGGAAATCTTTAAAAAAGACGATTCTTTTTGCAAGGACATTGAAATTGATATGGTGAAGCTTGCGGACGGAGATCAAAAAGCATATCGTGAGAGGGATAAGGAATACGGCGTTTTGATATTGTGCGGTACATGCAGCGTAGAAGGAAAAGATTTTAAATATGAAAAGATAGGTGAAAGAGAAACGGTATTTGACGGCAATGCAACCTGTGTGTATGTTCCGAGAAACACGGATTTTACCATTACGGCGATTGGTGAGGTTTCGATATGCGTTACAAAGTCACCGTCAACGAGGGATCATAAGCCTGTTCTTATCAGACCCGAAGATGTTGTGGAAAAGGATATGGGCAAGCCGGGCTGGATGCGTCACGCCATGTTTATTCTGGATGAAAGAATTGAAGCCGACCGGCTTTATATAGGCGAATGTTATGTTAAGGGCGGCCAGTGGGCAAGCTATCCTCCGCATAAGCATGATGATGATAATATGCCGATTGAGGCACAGACAGAGGAAATATATTACTATGAGTTTAAGAATCCGGGCGGCTTTGGGATTCAGAGGGTATACACCATGGAGGGTGATGTTGACGAAACCTATACGGTTCGATCCGGTGATTTCGTTGAAATTCCGCGCGGCTATCATCCGTTTCATGCGGCACCCGGTTATGACAATTATTACCTTTGGATTATGGCGGGAGAAAACCGCGGATTCTTTATGACAACCGATGAAGAGCATTCATGGCTCAATCAGTAAAGGATTTGAGTAATTATGCGTTATTTACTTGGAATAGATTTTGGCGGCGGTGCGTCAAAGGCGACACTTTTGAGCGAAAACGGAGACGTTTGCGCAACCGGTACAACCGAATATCCGACCTATTATCCGCAAGTCGGCTATGCAGAGCAAAACCCGGCGGATTGGGTCAAGGCCACTTGTGAAAATATACATGGTGTGCTTGCCGAAAGTCAGGTATCTCCTAACGAGATTTGCGCCGTTTCTTTTGATGCCGCAACCCACACGGCTGTCGTTATGGATGAAGCCTTTCGTGTGATAAGGCCGGCCATTTACTGGACGGATACAAGAAGCACGGATGAGGTTTTGTTTTTAAAACAACATTACTCTGACCTTATAGAGAAACAGGTGCTTCATAAGGCAGATACGATTTGGTCGCTTCCTGAGCTGATGTGGATTCGGAATCATGAACCCGAGCATTGGGCGAGGGTTAAAAGAATTATGTTTGCAAAGGACTATGTAAGGCACTGTTTCACAGGGGACTACGTTACGGATTATATAGAGGCCGAGGGCTCGATGCTGTTTGATATAAACACAATGCAGTGGAGCGGTGAACTTTGCGCCGTTCTCGGAATAGAAGCGTCGATGCTGCCGAAGATTGTGAAACCGACGGATATAGTCGGAAATATCACAAAAAAGGCTGCCGATATGACGGGACTTGCGGAGGGTACGCCCGTGATTTGCGGAACAACCGATACCGTTATGGAGGTTTTTGCGGCAGGGGCGGTTAAAAAAGGTGATATGACACTTAAGCTTGCGACAGCAGGCAGAATTTGTGTCGTTACGGAAAAGCCCTATCCCGACACACATCTTATTAACTATTCTCATGTGGTTGACGGACTGTTTTATCCCGGTACGGCAACAAAATCCTGTGCCGCATCATACAGATGGTTCAGGGACACCTTCGGCGGCGACTATAAGCAGCTTGACATGCTGGCGCAGGGGGTGGATATAGGCTGTGACGGACTTGTGTTTCATCCGTATTTAAACGGTGAGCTGACACCATATGCCAACCCCTCTCTATGTGCGGATTTTGTAGGGGTGCGTTCATCGCACACAAAAGCTCATTTTACAAGAGCGGTGCTTGAGGGAGTTGCAATGAGCATGCTGGATTGCAAGCAAGTTCTTGAAAGGCTTCAAATACCTCATGAGGATTGTGCGACAATCATCGGCGGAGGTGGAGAAAGCCCCCTTTGGCGGCAGATGATTGCAGACTGCCTTGCACTTAAGCTGACGCAAATGAAATATGCGGATTCGTCATTTGGCAGTGCGATGCTTGCCGGTGTTGCGACCGGCGTTTTCTCAAGCTATGAAAAGGCGTTGGCAATCTGTAACAAAAAGGTGTCAGAAACCCTGCCGAATCCTGAAAACACAAAGCAGTACAGAGCGCTTTTTAAAAAATATAAGGCGATTCAAACGGCGCTTGAGCCAATATATAACGGTGAATACTGATGAAAATATTAGTTTGCGCAAAAGTATGTGACGGGGAACTGAATCCCTTTGACCAAAGTGCTTTGGAAATGGCACTGTCTATGGAAAACAGCTGTGTGACCCTGCTTTGCATGGGGCCGCAGGCATGGGCCGATATATTACGCCCCGCAACAAGGCTTGGCGTTAAGAGAGTGATTCTTTTATCCGACAGAGCCTATGCCGGTTCGGACACTCTCGCAACCTCATATGTATTATCGCAGGCTATACAAAAGCTTTCGTATGACCTGATTATATGCGGCAGAAAAACCCTTGACGGAGAAACGGCACAAGTCGGGCCGTGTCTTTCCGCCATGCTGGGTATTCCCGTTATCACCAACGTGTTTGATGCCCAAATGAGCGGTGATTCGGTTGTTTGCAAAACAGAAGCAGGAACAGAAAAAACAAAGCTGCCTGCCTTGCTGACTGTTGAAAGGACAAAGCAGCTGCGTTTTCCGTCCATATTCTCAAACATCGGAGAGATTGAGATTTGGACAAACAACGAATTGTGCGCCGATGTATCAAAATGCGGCTTGTCAGGCTCGCCGACCAAGGTTCTGCAAAGCTATGAAAGCGTAAAAGGGGAACGGACATGCAGTATGATATCGCCATCGGAATGTTTGCCGTTAATCCAAAAGCTTTTCATGCAGCAAAAGCAGCAAAGACACATAAAGGAAAGCGATACAAAGCTTGCGTCTGTTTGGGCAATCGGCAATGAAGTATATGAAAGCGCAAGGGCGATTGCAAAACATGTTGTCCTGCTGCCGAAGGATACTCCGCAAAGCATCGCAGGCAAAGCCATAGAAAAGAAGCCGGAAGTGATTTTATGGAATGCGGATTTTTGGGGCAGAAGAAATGCGCCGATTGTGCAGGCGCTTCTACAAACCGGCCTGTGTGCAGATTGTACGGAGCTTGAAACAGACGGAACGAGATTGTATATGATAAGACCCGCAAGGGGAGGTAATGTAACGGCGAAGATACAATGCGATGCTTATCCGCAAATGGCTACGGTCAGAACAACCGATTTGTGCGATTCGGAGCTGATTGTATCGGCAGGTCGGGGTGTGGCCGATCAGATGGATGCCGTTAAGAAATTTGCGGATAGCCTCGGTGCGCGGCTTTGTGCATCAAGAGGTCTGGTCGATATGGGAAAGCTCGGATATGAGGCTCAGGTTGGCTTAACGGGAAAGCTGGTCAGCCCCAAAATATATATAGCAATCGGCATTTCGGGTGCCGTGCATCATACGGTAGGAATTAAAGATGCCGATGTTGTTATTGCAATCAACCCTGATAAAAATGCAAGAATTTTCAATTTTGCGGATTACGGCGTTGTTTGTACATTTGAAACATTTTTAAACATGATTTAAGAAGGGGCGGACATGCCGTTTTGTCGGCTCTGCCGGGTCGGGCATTCACAAATCGGGCGGCAAGCGGCTTTGCGCTCATTTTTATCTTTACTGTGTCATTTGTTGATTCTATGCCGGAATCTTGAAAAAACATTGTTGCAGGCGATGATTCTGAAAAGAATCTGTTGAGGTCGTTTTTTTGTTACTAATGAACATATTTTGGGTTAAATTATTCTGATAATTTGAAATATATAAACAAATATTGAAATTGACGCACATAATTTAGAATGTTAAAATTAAGTTGTAAGAGAGGAGAAGTCAGCGATTTTATGTGCTGGCGGACAGGAGGTTTTTTATATGGTTACATTGCATTTAATCGGAAAGACAGATGAGGTGGCACAAGGCCTTTGCGAGCTTGAAAATATATTGCAGTTCAGTTTGTCGGAGGAAGGAATATCGGTTTTGGTTGAAAAGGCGGACAATGGGCTTAGTGTGCATTGTGAGGTTGTTGACGGGCAACCCAAATATCATATTACATACAGCAGAATTCCTGAATTTTTTCGTGCGTTTTCAATTCTTATACATTCTGTCAAAAACAAGATAACAGATGTATGCGTGAGTGAAACGGCGGCCTTTGAGAACTGCGGCATATCCATTGATTTGTCGAGAAATGCCGTTTTGAAGGTATCTACATTTAAAGATATTATAAGACGTATTGCTCTTATGGGGCTGACAAGTGTTATTCTGTACACCGAGGATATCTACCGCATGGCAAAATATCCTTATTTTGGCTATATGCGCGGCGCTTACAGCGAAGAAGAGCTTAGAGAAATTGTTGCGTATGCCGAAATATTCGGTATTGAGGCAATCCCGAACATACAAACCCTGGGGCATCTTGAAACAACGCTCAGATGGGGCTATGCACGGGATATGCAGGATACCTGTAGTGTGCTGCTTATTGATGAGCCTAAGACATATGAATTTATTGAAGAAATGTTTAAGGTTATCAGAAGATGCTATAAGACAGAAAAAATATTTATCGGTATGGACGAGGCACATGGTGTCGGAACGGGAAATTTCTTGGCAATTAACGGATATGAGGACAGATTTACCATTCTTGAAAGGCATCTTACAAAGGTGATTGACATTGCCCAAAAGTATGACTTTACCCCGGCCATGTTCAGCGATATGTTTTTTCGGCTTGGCTCTAAAAACGGTGGCTATTATGACCTTGAAGCAAAAATGCCTGAAAATATCGAGTCATATATTCCCCAAAATGTATCCATGATTTATTGGGACTATTACCATACAGACGAAGAGTTTTATGATGTCATGATTCAAAATCATAAAGCGTTGGGCAGAAATATTGTTTTTGAAGGCTGCGTGTGGACTTGCAATACATATGCCGTTAACTATGGCCAGACCTTTGTGACAACGAAAGCAGGGCTTGCATCATGCAGAAAGAATCATATTAAAGATGTATATGCAACGTTATGGGGCGACGACGGAACCGAAAGCAGCATATACACCGCTTTACTGGGTTTTCAGCTTTATGCCGAGTATAACTATTGCGACAATGTAACCGACGAGCATTTGCGGAATATGTTTACAATATGCACAGGCTGTGATATGGATGCATTTTTATTGCTTGATGTAGATAATTTTGATGCGACCGAAACAAAGGGAATCCTTGCATTAACCGTTTCAAAGCAGCTTTTGCTTCAGGATATTTTATTGGGGCTTATGGATAAAAGCTTTGAAAATATGAATTTTAAAGAACATTTTAAAAAGGTTTACGAAAGGCTTTCCAATGTTCGTGAACAAGGGGAGCTTAATTATCTATTTGATTTTATGAGAAAATATGTCAAGGCGGTTTATACAAAATCCGATATCGGAATCAGACTGACACGGGCATACAAAGAGAATAACCGTGAGGCTATGGCAGCTATTGCAGATGAGATTACAGAAGCAATAGCGGCATTCGGAGAATTTACGGAGGCCTTGGCGGATATTTGGTATCAAAACAACAAGCCGTTCGGGTTTGAAAGACTGGATTTGCGCCTGGGCGGCGTTGCAGCCAGAATGGAAAGAGCCAGAGAAAGAGTTGTGCAGTATTTGAACGGAGATATACAGAGCATAGATGAGCTTGAAGAGGAAAGACTGATTTATGACGGTGAAGAAAATCCTTACGCTTACAGAACCTTCTCCGAAAGATATATGTCGGTATCGCATCCGACAATGATCATTATATAACGTGTAAAGTGGATGATTATGATGAATGGTTTTATTTTAAAACATGCCAACATCATTGGCGCAGACGGTATTGTTTATAATACGGATATAAAAATATGTGAGGGCAAAATTGCAGACATCGGCATCTTCGATGAGGAGGGGATTGACTGTACAAATCGGTATGTAAGCCCCGGCTTTGTCGATATTCATACTCACGGCGGTTATGGCTATGACTTTATGGATTGTACGCAGGAAGCATTTGACAACAGTTTACGCTTTCACCTGGATAACGGGACAACAACCGTTTTACCCACAAGTGTCACCGCGCCTGTAGCGGCCGTTCGAAGGTTTATCGAAACGGCGCGTACCTATATAAGGCACAAGCCGCCATATGCCAAAATATGCGGTGTACATCTTGAAGGGCCGTATCTTTCTTTGAAAAACAAGGGCGCTCAAAAGGAAGAATATTTATTAAATCCCCAAAGAGATGATTACTCTTTTATACTTGACAATAAAGATATTGTACGCACCGTGACGATTGCGCCGGAGCTTGATACAGACGGCAGCATGACGGGGCGCTTGTCTGAAAACGGCATCGTGGTTTGCGGAGGACATGATAACGGAATATATCCTGCATTTCTTCCTTCCGTTCAAAATGGGTTAAAGCATCTTACGCATATATTCTGTGCCATGTCAGAGCTTAGGTTTGAAGGAGGTGTCCGCAATGTGGGGCTTAGAGAATACGGCCTTTTGGATGATAACCTGACCGCAGAGATAATCGCGGATAACAAGCACATTCCGAGTGCGCTTGCCAAATTAATTTTAAAATGCAAGGGAAGAGAAAAGGTAGCGGTGGTATCTGACGCGTTGAGGTGTGCAGGCATGCCTGCCGATGGCAAATTGTATCGTCTGGGCATGAATCAAGACGAATCCGCGCAGCTGTTCAGGGTCGATGATGGCGTAGCCGTTTTGGCGGACGGGTCAAGGTTTGCCGGAAGCATCACACCGGTTCATCAAATGGTTAAAAATCTTATAGAAGCCGGTGTTGCCGTTGCCGATGCATTTCGCTGTGCAACGATTAATCCGGCTCAAATCATCGGCGCAGAGCATATAGGTAAAATCGAAAAGGGATATTGTGCCGATCTTTTGGTTCTTAATGCAAAGTTTGATATAGAAAAAATATTTATTAACGGAAATATGTACAGATAGGGAGGAACAAAAGTGATTAAAACAATAGGTAATATCGAATTGAAAGTGGTCGAAAAGGAGTGGGACGTATATTTTGATATGGCTCTTGCCATGTTACGGGAAATTATGGAGAACAATGCAAAAGGCAAGCCTACGGTGATGATTGTTCCCGTCGGGCCGACGGAACAATATCCGATTCTTGCCCGATTGGTCAATCAGCTTAACGTTTCTCTTAAAAATGTATGGTTTTTTAATATGGATGAATATATGGTAAGCCCCGAAGCTGAGCTAGACAGGGACAATCGCATGAGCTTCCATTACAGAATGAATACCGAGTTTTACTCCCGGGTTGATGCGCATTTGATTATGCCCGAAGGACAAAGGCTCTTTCCCGAACAGGGCAGGGAGAAAGAATATGATCAGATGCTTGCGGATTTGGGCGGCGCCGATATATGCTTCGGAGGGCTTGGCATAAACGGACATATTGCATTTAACGAGCCTCCCGAAGAATTTGTTTCCGTTGATGAATTTAAAGAATACGGAACGAGGGTTTTACCGATATCAAGAGAAACAAAGACGATTAATGCCTATGGGTACCAGCGCGGAGATCTGAGAGGAATGCCCGAGTTTTGTATAACGATAGGCATGAAGCAAATTCTCGCTTCAAGAAAGGTTTACATTGCGCTAAACCGCGAGTGGCAAAACGGAATTGCAAAGCACGTGCTTTATGATGAGCCGCAGGCAGCGATTCCCGCCTCCTTACTGCAGCTTTTGCAAAACGTCAGATTCTGCACCTGCAAAAGCATTGCGGCAGGATTATTTTAAATAAGCATTGGATGCTGTAAAAGCTTAGTGAGAAAGGAATGAGTCATCGGTGAGTCATCTGCGTCAAAATCAAGTCAACAAAAGCAGCAGAAAAAACATAAAAAGAGACGTTTATATGTATTGTCTGCTGCTGCCTGCCATTATCTGCGTTATTATTTTCAGCTATATTCCGTTATCGGGTTTGCTGATAGCCTTTAAGGATTATAATGTTTTGGAGGGATTTGCCAAAAGCCCTTGGGTGGGGCTTAAGCATTTTCAGAACATTATTGCGCTTCCTGCCTTTGCCAAGGCGGTTAAGAACACGTTTATTTACAGCGGAATATGCCTTTTCGGGCAGTTTCCGTTTCCGATTATCTTAGCTATATGTATCAACGAGATAAAAAACAGCTTTACCAGAAGGACGGTACAAACCATATCATATCTTCCCTATTTCTTATCCTGGGTTTCTGTTGTGGGATTTGCGTATTCGCTTTTCTCGCTGACAGGTTCTTATAACGACCTGATGGTAAAAATATTCGGGGAATCATATGAACGAACCAATATTTTGCTGGAAAGTAAGAATTTCGTCGGAGTTCTTTTCTTTTCGGGCTTGTGGAAGTCTACAGGATGGTCATCGGTTTTATATCTTGCCGCTATCTGCGGCATCGACCAGTCGCTTTATGAAGCGGCAGAGATAGACGGCTGCGGCCGGCTGAAAAAGACTTGGTACATAACTCTCCCGTGTATCAGTACAACGGCAGTAATCGTTCTTATTCTCGGAATCGGCAGTCTTGTCAATTCCAACTTTGAGCAGGTGTATGGTTTCCAGAACGTCTATATACAAAACGATACCGATGTTATTAATACCATCACATACAGAGAAGGTATTCAGAACGGAAATTATTCGGCGGCAACTGCACTCAGCGCTGCACAGGGTGTTGTTTCTATTATTCTTGTTTTGTGTACAAACGCTGTTTCGAAGAAAATAGCAAAAATCAGTATATGGTAGGTGCGAAGATGATGAAAAAAATTAAAATAGGGGATCTATGCTTGAATGCTTTTCTGTTTATTCTTTTATCTACATTCTGCATTGCATGCCTGTATCCCTTTATCAATCAGATTGCCATTTCCTTTAATGAGGGAATGGACACGGCTCGCGGCGGAATTACACTGTTTCCGAGAAAGTTTACGCTGGAAAACTATTCATCGCTTTTTGCGGACAGCAGCTATTTAACCGCCGGTATCATTACCGTTGCAAGAACAATTTTAACAACCTTGCTGCATGTTACCGTTGTTTTTGCTGCCGCATATGCACTGACCCGCAAAGGCCTGTTTGGAAAAAAGGTTATCACAACGGTTTTCGCGCTTACGATGTATTTGCAGGCAGGCCTGATTCCGGTTTATATATTATACAGGTATTTGGGCCTCATAAACAGCTTTTGGGTATATGTGCTGCCTTACGGATTTTCATTTTATAATACGATTATTGTAAGAAGCTTTATTCAGGAAATTCCCGATTCGCTTGAAGAATCGGCATTAATCGACGGAGCCAACGAGATTGCAATTCTGTTTAAGGTTATCTTTCCGCTGTCGCTGCCCGTGCTTGCCACGGTTGCCTTATGGACGGTTGTTGCGCAGTGGAACGACTGGACGTCATCTTTGTATTATATAACGAACAAAGAGCTTTATACGCTGCAATACGTGCTGATGCGTATCATTAAGCAGGGCGAGCAGCTGAGAAAGGATGCTCACCTGCAAGGTCAGACGGTTGACACAGCCGTTAAGACAACATCAGAATCATTGAAGGCGGCCATGCTTGTTGCAACCAGCCTTCCTATCATTGCCGTTTATCCGTTCCTGCAAAAATATTTTGTTAAGGGCGTTACGCTCGGAGCGGTTAAGGGATAAAAAATAATATGGTGGAACATGGAGGAGAACGAATATGAAAAAAACATTAGTCATGCTTATCTCTGTTGTATTGGTTGTGGGTGTTGTGCTTAGCGGATGCGGTAAAAAAGAAAAATCCATCACGCTCGGTGACAATAACGAGTATCTTCCCACAGACGAATTATCTGTTGAGCTGTGGTACACGCAGGGAACAGATTATACCGCCGGAAACGGTATTCCGGATGATGTTGTGAAACAATGGGTTGAAGAACGCACCTTGGTGAAAATTGCAAACATATACGGTAACGACGGCGGTCAGTGGGATACCAAGCTGTCACGCCTGGTTGCGGGAGATAATCTGCCGCAAATGATTGTGTGCGATGCCGGCCAGGGGCCTTCTCACTTTGCAAAGCTGCAGCAAAATAACCTGATTTGGGAAATTACAGATGAAATGCTTGAAAAATACGCGCCCAATTATTTAAAGCGTGTTGAAAAAGGCGCTCTGGAGGATTTCAAAATAGACGGCAAGCTTTACGGACTGCCGTTTAACCAGAAAGCAACGAGTGTTTCGGTTCCCGGCATTGATGAGGAAACCCTTAAGAATATTTCGGAATACATTGACGGAATAACCTCCGATGACCAGATGTGCCTTTGGATCAGAGATGATATTTTAAAGATGATTTATCCCGAATGTAAGAGCTGGGATGAAATTGAAAAGGCTGCGGCAGAAGGTAAGCCGATTGCGGATATCTGCTTTGATATTCCTATTCATACAAAGGAAGAGCTTGTTGATTTCTTTTATAAAATTAAGGAGCTGAACCTTAAAACAGACAACAACAAGCCTGTGTACGCCTACGGATATTCCGGAGGAGATAACTGGGAGGCACTGACATATCTGGGCGCATATATGGAAGGGTATGCACCGTATAACTATGCGGCCGCATGGAATACCAAAAAGCAGGAAATGACGGTTCCGCTTGTCAGTGATATGTGTAAGGATGCGGCAGCGATTCAGAACAAGATGATTCGCGACAAGGTCATTGACCCCGAATCGCTGGTTCACACAATCGACCTTTATAAGGAAAAAGCCTTAAACGGTCAGTATGCAATATTTGCGCCCGGCTATGCGGGATATGCCGATAACATCAATCCGATGCTTAAGGAAAACAATGCTTCTTACCGTATTCGTCCGTTTGTTGTCAATATCCCCAATAATGACGAATATCTTCCCACCAAACCGGTTGAAGCGGCAGGCGATTGGGAAACATCTGTCTGCTTTACAAAGAAAACCTCTGAGGCAGAGCTTATTCAGCTGCTGAACTATGTCAATGTTTGCAGCTCGGAGGAGTTTGACGAGGTGTATTGGTGGGGTCCGAAGGATGCGGGACTGTATAAGGAAGAAAACGGAAAGCGCACCTACGTTGACGAGGCCTTTAACGAACGTTTTATAAAAGGGAATACAGGCGCATTGGATGAGAAGCAAACAAAGGGAATCGGTATGTCCACCAGCACAACCGGTATGTTCTATATGACCCCCGTCAGAACCAAGCAAAATGCATTTGCGCCGACAATTTATAACAAAACCTTTACGCTCCCCGTATATTCGGCTGTTATAAACTTTACGACAGATTCACCGCATGCAATCAAACAGACCGGCCCGACAACCTCTGTATGGGCATCGCAGTATGTGGCAATTCCGGACTGTGTAACATATTGGGCCAGCCGCGAAAAATGGGAAAATGCCTTTAAGATGGTGTTTACCGCCGGATCGGATACAGAGTTTGAAACGAAGTGGGAGGATGCGGTGAAAACGCTTGAATCGGTTGTGGACGTAAAGAAAATGGAACAGGAAATGACGGCCGTTGCCAAGCAAGAACTGCAGTAATTCGGCCATTTGTGAAAAGATGAGGTATAAAAACTTATGATATCAGACATTCTTGTAAAAATAACAGACAGCCTGTTTAATATTAAAAGCAGTGATTTTTCCGAAAGCTGTCCCATCGGCATTATTGATGTAAATAATTGGGAATGGCCGCAGGGCGTTGGCATGTATGGGCTATTTCAGTGCTATAAGAAATTCGGAAACGAGGCATATCTGCAAAGACTTCAAAGCTGGTATGACGCGCATTTGAGCCAAGAGCTGCCCGACAGAAATGTCAACACAACCGCACCCATGCTTGCACTTGCGTTTTTATATGAAGAAACGGGACGTGAGGATTATAAGGCGCTGTGCATGGATTGGGCGGAATGGGTGATGAACGATATGACGCGCACACCGGAGGGCGGCATACAGCATAGGGTTTCGGGCGAAGAAAATCACGGTCAGCTATGGAGCGATACTCTTTTTATGACAGTTTTGTTTCTTGCGAAAATGGGACAGCTGCTCGGCAACACAGAGTATATTGAAGAAGCGAAAAAGCAGTTTTTGATTCATATTAAATATTTATATGATAAAAGCTGCGGATTGTGGTTTCACGGCTGGACATTTGACGGTCACCATAATTTTGCCGGCGCGCATTGGGCCAGGGGGAATTGCTGGTTTACCATCTGCGTTGCAGAGCTTGCGGAAATTATTGATTTTTCCGGCTCGTTTAAGGCTTTTGTGACAGATACCCTCATTGCGCAGATTGCCGCACTGGAAAAATATCAAGATGCCTCCGGCGGATGGCACACCTTAATTGATGATGAAGGCTCTTATCTGGAGGCCTCTGCAACCGCAGGGTTTGGATACGGAATTCTTAAAGCGGTCAGACTCGGACTGATTGACAAAAGGTTCAGGCCGGTGGGTGAAAAGGCTTTACAGTATGTTTTGAACAATATTGATGCAGAGGGAGTCGTTCAAAACGTGTCTTACGGCACGGGGATGGGGTATGATTTGGATCATTACAGAAATATTCCGCTTTGCCCCATGACATACGGTCAATCCCTGGCACAGCTTATCTTGCTGGAAGCCGAAACCGCGCCGCTGCAACACGACTTAAATGATAACCTGGAGGCATATCTCTGCCGCTATGATGAGGAAAAAAGCCTGATATATTGTGAGCTGCCGAAATGGAATCCGGATTTGGGCGGAGGCTATCATTCAAGACTTGACGGAAGGGTTCACAGACTGCTTGATACCGCTAAATTCATCAATCTTGTCTATGTTCTTAACCGCAGAGATTGTATGGAAAAGGCAGAGGCTTCCATAACGGCCTTGCTTCAAACGCAGGATATGGACAAAGCCTCTTCCACATACGGACTTTGGGCATATTTTTACGAGGAATCGCTTCGGGATATGCTTGCGCCGGACTTTAACATGGCAAGCTTTACCGCCAATCAATTACTCTATGTTATGAAAAAATGCCCTCATCTTTTAAAGGCAGAAACCGTTGATAAGCTGCATATATCTCTGAGAGCCGCTATCTCGTGTCTGCTTAAAAGAAATGTTTCGCCCGACTATACAAACATCAGTTTAATGACCTCTGTCACGCTGATAGTCGGAGCCGAAATTCTGCATGATGCCGAGCTGCTGGAGGAGGGTAAGCGACGCTTTAAGCAGGCATATGAGTATAATATGTTTTGCGGAAGCTTCAGTGAGTTTAACAGTCCCGACTATACGGTTCTGGCGATTACAGAGCTTTCGAGAATGCTTTATTTTGCCGAGGATGAAGACAGCCGAAGGTGGGCGGCAGAGCTTTGCAAAATAGGCTGGAAAACCATTCTTGACCATTATGACAAAGAAAGAGAGCAGCTTGCGCCGCCGCACAGCAGGGCATATGACGATTTTTTGGAAACCGATTTGTTCAAACGTATGATTTATGTTGGTACAGACGGCAAATTCGGTGAGCCGGGTCAATGCACAAGCTGCTTTGACGGGCTGCCGATTCGGTTTCCCGAGGCATATTATGACTATCTCGTCAGCCCTAAGCTGCCGAGATTCGTGCAGGACACATTTTATAAGGAAAACAATCTCCGCAGCAGCGACCAAGATACGGTGATTGTCAGGGATTTGGACTGCCCCGAGCTGAAATCCAACACTTATATGACAAAGGACTATTCAATAGGCTCTTTTGAAAAAACCGATTTGTGGGCGCAAAGAAGAACAAATATGATTTATTGGGGCGATGCGTCAAGCGTTAAAAGTGTAAGGCTCAGGTGTATTCACGAGGATGCCGATTTTTGTTCGGGCATGGCTTTTTCGGCTCAATACAAAAACTGCATTTTGACTGCCTGCAGCTTTGCAACAGACCACGGCAGCTTTCACTATATTCTCGATAAGGATAAAAGCGGTGTTCTGAAATCGAATAAGCTTTTCTTCCGTTTTGAAATCAACGGAGGTGCAAAGGCTGCTCAAATCAGTCAAAACGGCAATCGATTTGTGATTCACGATGCCGCTGCGGATATTTATATTGATATAGCGGCAGCTAAGTTCAGAGGAAACGATATGCATTGCTGCATCTCGGATAAAGGCATAGAAATTGTGTGCTTTGAAGGTGCCGAGGAGATTCACTTCGATACATTAAGGGACAGCTATTTGGTTTTTACCATGTCTGTTAATGAAAAAACGGAGAATACGGAGGTTTCCTTCCGCAACGGTAAGCTTTTGGCGCACAGTGCATGTGCCGGGCATGAGCTTCGGCTTGAATTGCCCGACAGACCCAAAAAATACATAGACCTGCTTAAAGAATCCAAGGTGGCATATACGGAAGCTTTGAAGCCGGAAAAAGGAGGCGATTGATGTTTGGACGAAGGTGTTTGAGCGATTGAAGTTCGTTTTACAAAACACGTTTCAAAGCAGAAAAGCATATTACCCGGCGAGGTAAAATAAAAATTAGGAGTGGTGAATAATGAAAAAAGCAATTATTTCTTTACTGTTGGTATTGTCGTTCATTGGCATGACAGGGATTACCTCCATTGCCGCGGTTCCGGGTGCGGTTGACATTTATGAGGAGTATATGTGCCTTTATAAAACCTTTGAAAATGATAATATCAGTCAAGAAGTGGAGGAGGGCAAGATTATTCCCAGCGCCGCCTCTGCCGAGATTGCGGCCGTTGTCGGTGCAAACGGAAGCAATCGTGCGGCTCGTATCAGTTTGCGGGAAGAAGGAGCGGATGTATCCTTTAAAATGAAGCTGATTCCCGAACAAAAGTACAGGATTTCGGCATGGATAAGACTGGATAATATTGTTCTTAAAAAGAACACGTTCCACTTTATTTATCATTGTAAGACCAACACCGGTAAAAACGGATATCAAAGATTTACCTTTGACGATGTGCCTCTCCAGACAAACGGGTGGGTACATATCAGCAAGGAAATTACTCTGCCGGCTAAAATCGGAGTAGTCGGCAATCCGGATGAACCTGTTGATACGGCTGCGGTTGGTTCAATCGGGCTTCGTCTTGGCGGCAACGGCGAGTTTTCTAATATTGAAAGCGGCGGAACCTACCATGTTTTCTCGATTGATGATTTTATTATAGAGCCGATATATTCCGAACCGATTGTTGAGGACAAAATCACGTTCGGTGAGTATGATTGGAGCAGTGATTTCAAAAAAACAAGATGGTATGCTCATGAGGGGGCTCAATACGTTCCGCCGGAGTATGTTGCCGGGTATTCGCACAGATTAGAAGCCACCTCTACAGACTACACCAACCTTTATAAAAACATTGCCTCCCTGTGGCACAACAAGGCTTATAAAATAGGCGTTTGGGCGCGGGCAGATTTTGCCGAGGGTGCAATTCCCGGTACTGTGGGCATTGTCGTATATAACCATAATGCTCAGCCAATTGATGGCAGAATTCAAAAATGGCCAACTATCTCAAGCGGGGAAAAAATAACCTCGGCCTGGAAGTATTACGAGTGGATTTATTTTCAGGGGCTTAACACCTTTGATGAACGAATTGACGGCAGAGTTGATTTCAGAGTACATATCTCTAACGGCGCCGGAAGTCTGGTATATATGTCGGACATGAACATTCAGCCGCTCGACATGCCTTATCAGGGTGCGGTTCATTACGGAACAATCGACAAGAGCGAAGCAATATCCAATGCCGGATGGTATTTTGCCGATGAAACCAAGCTTGAAAAGGACGCAAGCTTTGACACCGCCTACAAAATGGTCAACACCTCTGATTCGTTAAAGCAGCATGTTCAGATTAAAAACGACAAAACCTACAAAGTTACCTTTAAGGCCAAGGCCGAAAGCTATGTTGATGCCAACGGTGCAACAGTCAACGTCGGCACAGATGTTGCGTCGGTTCCCGTTTTCGCAGTTCTTGACAGAGGCGCCGAAAACACGAATATTAAAGATGACGACTGGAATGCAAATGCGGGCAGCGCGGAAGCTCCCTCATACGACTATCAGTACATTTCGGGCGCAACGCACTCTAAAGGAGATGCATGGAGCGCCGAACAGGCGGCAGATAACGCAAACTGGCAGCTTACAAACGAGTGGCAGGAATTTTCCGGTATATACAGCTGGAAATATCGCGGCGCAAACTACAGAATGCCGCTTCTCGGCTTTAGCGTAGGTGACCCGGCTCAACCCATGACGGCAACCTGGTCGATTGCGGACGTTAAGATTGAAGAAATCAGCGGAATCGCATCGGAGGTAAAGAATGTTCAGCTGGAAGGAACGGTTGCCCCCGGTTCTCAAGTCGGCATTTCTTATGACTTTATTCCCGGCGATGACATAGAAGGTATTTCGTATGTTCGCGTACTGGGCAGTGAAAACGGCACGGATTGGTCTGCACTTGATATTGTTAAAGCGGCAGATTTTCATAATTATCCGATTCCCGAAGCATGGGCAGGAAAGCAGCTTAAATTTGAGGTTTTGCCCGTTGAAAGCGATGGTAAGGCAGGCAAGCCCCAAAGCGTTATGGGCGGCACCGTAACCGAAACGGTTTTCTCTGTCATACCGTATTTGAACGAGTGGAACGGAAACAGCATTGATGGTGAGTGTGCAATTCGTGCAGAGGGTATTTCGGCGCCTGTTGCCATAAAGCTGTATCTTGCGGCCTACAAGGGTGAAAATGCCAATGTTTTATCATCGGTAACAGCACTTCCCGTAACCATAACCGATGGTATGAACACCACTGTGAATATTGATCTTACCGACAGCGAAGCAACCTCGGCCAAGCTTTTCGTTCTTAAGGATACATCTCTTGCGGCCGTTGCTAGGCCACAGCAGGCGTTTAAATAAAGCATAAACGCCGAATCCGGCATTTTAGTGAAAATCTGTGATTGCAGGCTGCTTCGGCAGCTTGCAATCACACCGCCTATTATTGAAGGAGGAATAAAATGATAACCATACATGGGGAAATATCCGAAATACAAAACGGATTTGATGAGATCATCAATCATTTAGAGGCATTTAAGCTTCAAAAAGATATTACAGTCCATGTAAAAAAATCTGAAAAAGACGTATTTGTGACATGTGACCGAACAGAAGCAGTGATAGAATATAACAAGCCGATACACTTTTTCCGTGCCCTGGGTCAGATGATTTCCGGTCTTGCTGACAGTGACAGCTTTGTGATTGAAGAAAAAGAGATATTTCAGGCAATGGGATGTTCGCCCGAACTCAATCTCAATAAATTCAGCATGGAGGGTCATAAGGCTTGGTTCAGATATATGGCCGTGATGGGTCTTGACACGTATCTCATATCAATTCCGTGTGCTTACCATGTAAAGGGCTATCCGTATTTCGGATATATGTCCGGTGCATACACATCGGAGGAAATCAAAGAAATAACGGCATATGCACAGCTTTTCGGCATTGAGGTGATTCCCTGTGTGCAGCTTTTATCTCACCTGAACAGATTTTTACAGTGGTACGCTGCGGAGGATTTGCGTGACACGGAAAGAACCCTGCTGGTGCAAAGTGAAAAAACCTATGCGTTTATTGAGGCTTGTGTGAAAACGCTTGCCGAAAGCTTTGCCTCAGACAAAATTCATATCGGTATGGATGAGGCATATGACCTGGGCACAGGACGATATAAGGATATTCACGGTACGGAAGGTGACCAGGACGAATTGTTTTTTGAACATCTTCAAAAGGTGATTAAGATTGTCAAAAAACATTTTAACACGGTTATGATGTGGAGCGATATGCTCTTTGAGCGCTTACAATCGGGTGTAAGCTACGGCGCGGATAACAATGTCTGCGCATTTGTAAAATCAATCGGTGCAAATACCATTTCCCCGGTTTGCTGGGATTATTATACGCCCTTTGAGGAGCAGTATGAACAGATGCTTATAAAGCATACCGACAATTTTAATGACGTATGGTTTGCCGGCGGAATTTGGTCATGGACATCAAACAGCGTTGAGTATGACAGGACTATCTTGGTCACCAATGCGGCCTTAAGCGCCTGTAAAAAGGTTGGCGTTAAAAAAGCGTTTGCCACCTTTTGGTACGGTGATTTTGCAAACTATTTTCAGGGCTTGCTTGGGCTTAACTATTTTGCCGAGCATAAATATTATGAACAAATTTCCGAAGAAAAAATCGAAAAGGATTTTGAAGCCTTATTTAAGGTGCCTGCCGCTGCATTCAGAAGGCTTACGGATTTGGAATACCCCGATTGCTATCCGCGCCCCGATTACAGCGTGAGAGATCAGGTGCATGGCGCAGCCTCGATGGTGCTTTTATGTGAGGATATAATGCTGGGCTTGTTTGATAAAGATTATGAAGGAAAAAAATTCGGCGAGTATTATAAAAAGCTCGCCTTGATATATCAGGATTATTCCGAAACGTATGGCGAATGGTCATATATTTTTGATTTTCACAGAGCCCTGGCAGAGCTTATTGCGCTAAAGGGCGACCTGGGAAGAGATATATTAAGTGCATATAAGGATGGCGATTTTGAATTTTTAAAGTATTGTGCGGAAAAGAGAATTCCGCAGGTTATGCGGCTGACAGAGGCGGTACGGGCTGCTCATTATGAGCAATGGCATACATATTACAAAACCTTCGGCTGGCAGGACATCGGGCAGCGGTACGGCGTTATCGAGGAAAGGTGCAAAACGGCTATCAGCAGAATCAATTCTTACCTAAGCGGTGAGGTGAAAGCGTTGGAGGAGCTTGAAGAAGAACGGCTGCCGTACATTCATAAATGGTCGCATAACAACACAACCATGAACGTGTTGTGGGAGCCGAATAAGATTGCCCGTCCGTATTGATTGTATCGGTGCAAGGCAATCCGATTGGCGGCTTGCCTGTATGATGTAATAGGCAGCTGCAAAGTGCCTAAATTTAAGTTATAGGGAGGAAAAACAATGAAAAAGGTTCGAGTTATAACCGCTGTTCTTTTAATCATTACACTGTTGTCTGCAGCGGTTACAGGGTTTGCAGAAAAAAATGAGAATGCAGACTACAGTTCTGCAGAGGAGAATTTGGCAGAAAGGTTTCTCAGCCTGGGTATCATCAAAGAGAATTATGCCGATCTCGACAGCAAAGTAACAAGAGCCGATATGGCAAAAATTATCGTTGATTTTGCTAATATTTCCGACATGAAGCCAAACGGCGGTATCAGCGCATTTAGTGACGTAGAAAGCGGTGTCGGCGGTGCAGATGAGATTAATCTTCTGTATAACATGGGCTATATTTCGGGAACCGGGGACAAGCTGTTTCATCCGCTCAGACAGGTAACCATTGATGAAGCCATTGTATTTATTATCAATGCCATAGGCTATAAAACCATGGCCGAGGTCAAGGGCGGATACCCGAACGGTTATCGGAAAATTGCGTCATCGTATCGCCTGTATGACGGGGTTCGGACAGCGGCCAATGAACCGATTACACTTTTAAATGTGTATAAGCTGCTCGATAACAGTCTGGATATGCCGGCTATGGTGCTGAATTCTCTGGGGCAGGACGGTGAAGGCTACAGCCTGGATAAAGACCATACCGTTATGAATGAAATTCATAACATCTATAAAAAAGAGGGTATTGTCACAGGTAATGCCGACACAACGCTTACCTCGCATGATACGAGCCTGAAAGAGGGCAGTATTGAGGTTGACGGAATTGCATACGAATCCGATTATGATTACAGCGATTATATCGGTTCATATGTAACCTGTTATTTCAAAGAAAACAACAGCGGCAATTCTGACACGGTGGTTTATATGGAGAGAAAGTCCTCACGAAACAATCAGCTTGTTCTTGAGGCGAAGGACATAGAAAAGGACGATATTACGGCACAGCGTGTTTATTACAGAAATGAAGCCTTCGACTTAAAACACATTGATGTCAGCACAAATGTCAGCGTGATTATGAACGGTAAATGCTACCTTGGTTACGGAACGCTGCAAAGCCTTATTCCGGATTATGGTATTGTGAAATTTATTGATAACAACAACGATTCTCGGGCAGAGGTGATTGTGATTACCTCATATGAAAACATTGTTGTCAAAACGATTGATGCCACAAAAGGAGAAATCGAAAACAGACAAGACGGCTCTGTTTTCAAGATAGACACCGATCGTGACGATATGACGGTTATCAATGAATCAAACGGAATGAAGGCAGAGCTTTCGGATATTAAGATTTGGGATGTATTGACCGTTTCTGTGAGCAAAAACAGTACGGGCAAAAGAAAAATTGTGATTCATATCGTACGCGATACCGTTAAGGGCAAGGTAGAAGGCACGGGAGAAGACAACGGAGAAAGATATGTTCTTATCAATCAAAACCAATATAAATTTGCACCGGGCTTTTCAGAAACCTTAAAAAGCGGAAACAGAGGCATCTTTTATCTTGACTACCGCGGCAATATAGCGGCCTTCCGTTCGGGAGAAGATGAGGGCAGAAGCTACGGCGTGTTTTTCGCATCACGAGAGAAAAGCAAGCTGGAAAAGAGCATTCAGTATAAGCTGTTTGACGAGTATGGCGAATGGGGCGTTTATGACCTTAAAGAGAAGGTAGTGATTGACGGGAAAAAATACAACACGCAGGACGACAAGGACAATGCCTATGTTGCCAACACCATTAAACAAGGTGAGCTGATCAGATTCACGCTGACGAATGATAAAAAAATCAGCGCCGTTGATACAATACGAGAGGACATACCGTATTCGCAGGGTACATTGAACCTGATATGTTCGGATAAAACCCTGTATTATCGTGACGGCATCTTCTTCAGCCCCGATGATGGTTTTCAGTTTGCCATCGGCGACGATACAGTTATGTTTGCCGTACCGGAGGATATTAACGATGAGAACGCTTATTCTACGTCTGTAGGTAAATTTGAAACTCAAAAACAGTATACGTGGTCTTATAAAGCTTACACAATCGGAGAAGGCAACATAGATGTTGCAACGGCCATGCTGTTTAAAGGTGTCGGCGGATCGGGAGCTGTAGAGGATTACACACCGTTTTCTGTTGTAAAAGAGTTCAAGTGGGGTGCCGATAAGGATGGCGACATGCGCGCCAAAATCGTTTTTGCCAATAAGGATGCGGATAAGAGCGGTATATTTGTTGCGGATGAGGTTACGGATTCGGCCACAAGCACCGTACAAAGCCTTGACGATTTCAAGCTGCAGCCGAATGACATTATACAGTATGCCGTGAATGATTACGGCATGATTAATGAAATTTTCATTATCTACAGGTACGATACAAAGGGAGGCACGCTCACCCCCGGCGAGCTTGACCCCAACGGCGGCACGGTGGATACCCGTTTCAATTCAGAACGGACATCTATTGATGCAAACGGCAGACATGTTTATGCAACAGTCAGCACGGTTGAAAACGATCTGCTTAAGTTTTATACCAAAGAATCGGTGAATCCGCAGCTGGCCAATCTAAGGTCTACAACAACCGTTTACAGAGTATCTGCCAACAATGACCGGGGCTTGCCCGTTATAACGAGTGTTGACAGTATTAAAGAAAATGATACGATTGTGCTCAGACTGCAAGTACTGACGGCAAAGGAAATCTTTATTATTGAATAAAGAAGATAATATTGGAGGTTACACATGAAGAAAATTGCGTTTGCTTGTTTTATGGTGTTGATTCTTGCTTTTCAGCTGACCTGTGTCAGCGCCTTTAATGCCGATAACGTCAGCATATCAATCGACACAAACAAGGTTGTTATTTCGGTTGTGTCGGGCGAAGATCTCGGCAGAATGACACTGCAGCTGCTCAGCGGTGACGGCGCTTCAATGCTTTATATGGGTCAGGAAAACAGCTATGCGGAAAAAATTAAGAATGAATCCGGCGGCATGGAGTATAGATATGTATTCGATTCATTTCATTTTCCGTCCGATGCGGCCACCGGGGAATATATCTTCAAAGTCAGCGGCAGTGACGGAAAAATTGTTTCAAAACCGTATGCCTTTGTGAATGTGCTTGACAGCTTTAAATTTTTGAACGGCTTGCATGCCGCTGAGGATGTCAACGGTTTTTTGAAAGAGAATAAGGATATTTCGCTGACTGACCTTACCTCATATTTTAAGCTGGAACAACCTGTATATTCGCTGGTTGATAAAGAATTAAAGAGTCTGGATTTCTCTGTTAAAGAGGATTTTTCCGACCTTTCGGAAAAAACACAGCTTTTTAAAACACAGTTCGGCAATTTAATGCTCAGCGCCGAGGTTCTTGCATCCGGCAACGGCTCAAGCTGGACAGCTGCCATTCAAGCTGCCAAGGCCGTATTGGAGCTGGACACCGCTTATTATGATAAGCTGAGCGACAAACAAGCGGCATACGGTTATTTTGAAAAGCCGCAATCACTTTTAAAAGAAGATATAGGAAAAGAATTTGACAAGGCGGTTGCAGTTGCTGCACTGAAGCAGCTGGATTACGGCAGTATAGAGGCTTTGTTGACATTTTATGAGAACAGAGGCATACTCACACTGGACAGATCCGACTTCGGTACATTAAAAGACGAGCAGAAGCTCACAGTTTGTCAAAGGCTTAAAGAAGACCGTCAAATAACGGATGTAAAGACCCTGCAAACCGAGTTTCGGCTGATAAGCGAACAGGTTGCAAAAGAAAAGGGCAGCTCCGGCGGCAGCAGCTCGGGCGGCAGCGGCTCCGGCGGCGGTTCGGGTTCAAAAAGGCATGACATTACAATCGGCGGCGGCTCCGGCAGCGGCAGCACGCCCGGCACGTCCCAGCCGCAAAATGATATGTTCGCTGATTTAGACGAGGTTTCGTGGGCAAAGGGCTATATTGTATCGCTGGCAAACAGAGGCATATTAAGCGGTAAAGGTGACGGAAGGTTTTATCCGGGCGCAAGCATGCTGCGGGAAGAGTTTGTGAAGGTTGTTGCGGCTGCCTGCAAGATAGATATTTCTTCCGAACATGCCGATTTTTCCGATGTGGCCGACGGTGCATGGTATGCTCCTTATATTGCAGCCTGTGTCAATGCCGATATTGTAAACGGAACAGGTGACGGAAGGTTCGGCATTGGTGCAACAATTACCAGAGAAGATGCTGCCGTTATGATTGTTCGTGCGCTGGAATATGCCGGTGTGGAAAGCGCTTCTGCCGAGGAAAATTTTGCCGATGAAAGAGAAATTTCTTCATATGCGCAGGAGGCTGTCAAAAAATTAAGAAAATTAGGGATTATCAGCGGTGATGATAACGGAAACTTTAAGCCGAAGGCTGCCATAAGCCGTGCGGAGGTTTCTAAAATAATTTACGGTATGCTGGACATTATTGGAGGGTAAGCCATGAAAAAGAGAATTTTAATCCTGACGCTTGCTTTACTGATTGCATTTCCGGTTGCTCAAATCAATGCAAACACCGACCATAACCTTATTGTAAACGGTGATTTCGAAACAAATGTAGAAGGCTGGGAATCATTAGGTGTGCAGCTTGAACGCAGCAAGGGCGGTGCAAACTCTACAGGGTACTGCGCAAAAATTACGGTCAATGAAAACAAAGGCGGAATATACTTTAAAAATCACTTTTTAAGCGGCGAGGCCTATTCTGTTTCGTTTTATGCAAAGCTAAAAAAAGGGAGCAATATGATTTCTGTTGTGCAGGAATTTGACGAAGGCGGAGAATTTTGCATAAAAAAAGGAATGTATGTTGATGAAGAATGGAGAAAATATTCTTTTGACTGGAATGTGCCGTCAAAAAATTCTCAGGGCTATGATGTAAACGGAACGGGCAGACTGACCTTCAGAATCGGGAGCGGCAACGAAAATATTTCGTACTATCTGGATGAAATATCCATGATTCCGAAAAAAGAAATTCTTCACAAGACCGAAGAAAAGACAGTCCCTGCCGACATAAAGGGTCATTGGGCAAAGGATTACATTGAGGTTGCACTGCAAAATGCCCTTATGTCAACCGACAGTGCAGGCGCCTTTTGTCCCGAAGAAAAGGTGTCGGCTGCCGAATTTGTGTCGGCTGCGGCATCGGTGTATCCGCTAAGCGGTACAGAAAAATATACCTCGGCCGGGGCGCTTTCGCTGCAAACGGCTAAAGAAATTACCGAAATGATTGAACAGCAGCATAAAACAGCTGTTGTTCACAGAATCGGGCTTTTCTCGGCCGATAGCATGTCGGCCGAACATGCCGTTACACGTGCGGAAGCCGCCAAAATTGCTGTCGGCATTTTAGAAACAAAAAATCGCTATTTTATCTATGCAGACGGCGAAGGCGGCAGTGATGACAATGACGGAACGGAAACAAAGCCGTATAAAACGGTGAAGGCAGCCTTTGAAAAATATAAGCAGCTTCAGCCGGAGAGCCAAAACGATCTTTATATCTATCTTAAGGGCGGAGAATATTATATAGACGAAGCATTGCGGCTGAATTCCGATACAATCAGCGATAACGGCACACATTTGTTTGTTACATCCTACGGAGAGGGTCAGGCAAGAATCTCTATGGGGATTCATGCATCGGGCTTCGCGCTTCATGATGCAAAAAAACAGATTTATAAGACCTATGTCGGCAAGGATGTAAAAACAAGGCAGCTTTTTATTAACGGCATAAGAGCGACAAGAGCGCGCAGCGAAGGCGGCCTGCATGATGCCGTTCTTGATAAATCATACGGATATACGACAACAGACACTTTTCTGGCAAACTATAAGAAAATCAAGGATTTGGAATTTGTATATTCGGATGAATGGACAAATCCGCGCTGCGGCGTGGACAGTGTAAGCGTTGAAAACGGCATCGCTAAGGTGATTATGAAGCAGCCGGGCTTTAAATATGCAACCAATAAAGGTTCAAGCTCGGCAACGTATCCCATATATTACGAAAATGCTTATGAGCTGCTTGACAGGGAAGGCGAATGGTACCTCAATACAGACGAGGGCATGCTTTATTATATCCCCAGAATGTTTGAGGATATCAGCAATGTTGACGCTATTCTGCCCGTCGGTGAGGAAATGATGGTTATTGAGGGCACGGTGGATGAGCCGATTCACAATATATCATTTGAGAATGTTTGCTTTGAGAACACAACCTGGATGCGTCCGAGCAGCAATTACGGACACAGTGACGCTCAGAATAATATTCTGCGTATGCTTGGGAACCCGGATCCCTCACAGGTAGAGCGGCTCCCCGATACGGCAATTATGGTCAGAAATGCGCAGAATGTGAACTTTCGGCGCTGTACCTTCAGAAGATTGGGTATAACGGCTTTGCAGATGCTTGGCGGCATCAGAAACTGCAACGTAATCGGGAATCACTTTTATGATATTTCGGGAACGGCAATCACACTCGGTGATTCTGACTATGAGGTAGAAAACATTTCAAACCCCAAAGAAGGCAAGTATTATATAAGCAACAACAAGGTTTCCAATAACTATATTCACAATGTTGCGGTTGATTACAAATCGGCCGCCGCAATATCGGCGGGTTTTCCCAAAAACACCGAAATCTCGCATAATGACATAGGCGAAGCGCCTTACAGCGGCTTTCATATCGGGTTTGGATGGAGTGATCTGAAAACCTCTGCCATCTATAATTTAAAAATCAGCAGCAACTATCTGCATAACATTATGGACAGTACGGTGTTCGATGGTGCCGGTATTTATCTGATCGGCGGAACGGGCGGAACGGAGGAAAATCCGAATCTTGTTTCGAGGAACTATATTGCAAACATACGTAACAAGCACGGTGCATTGTATCCCGATGAGGGTGCAACCTTCTGGAAGCTGACAGAAAATGTTATTGATTATTCCGATGTTGCCATACACGGCGGCAAGGACGGCAGCTCACCGGCACAACCGAGATGGCTTCATATATGGACATGGACGATTCATGACATTCAGGCGGTCAATAATTGGAGCACTACGCCAATCCTGTATGAAGCAGGGAGAAATAACAAGATTGAGGCGGCTCACGTATATCCGAATGCGGATTGGCCGAAGGAGGCACAGGAGGTTATTGAGGAGTCGGGGCTTGAGCCTGAATATGAAAAGCTTTATCCCGCCACGCTGCAGTATGCAAGGCTTATCACAAAGGAATATGCGATTGAAAAGGGAAAGCAGGAAAAAATTGATATAAAGGCGCATGGAAGAAAAAACCAGAACTATGACCTTTCCAATATTCAGGTTTATTATAAAAGCCTTGATCCGAGCATCGCATCGGTCGATAAGGACGGCGTGATAACAGCCAATTCAAACGGCGAAACAAAGGTTATATGTTATCTGCTCACGTATGATAACCTCCTTATAGAGCTTGAAGCGAACGTGTATGTGGGCGAAACGCTTCAATCCGTTGAACCGAACCTGACGGCAGTTTCTCTTATGAAGGATGCGCGCACACAGGTCAGCGGAAAGGGAATCACCAACAAGGGCAGGACAATACCTGTGACGAATGCAAGCTTCGAGATTGAAAATCCCGAAATTGCATCGGTTGACAAGCAGGGTAACATAACCGGCTTGGAAAACGGTAAAACAAGCCTTAATGCCAAGTTTACCGTTGCGGATGTAACAATCGAAAAGACGATTCCCGTATCTGTTATTTCTTACGGTTTCGAGGAAACGGGCAATGAGAAAGGAACAGATATAAGCGCTCTGCTCAGCAAAAATAAGAATTGGGAGGGCGGCGACGTAATCGCCTCTGGCAGTGGGGTGCAGGTAGCCACCTCCGGCTCGGCCGCGTATTATTCACAGCAAAAGTACGGAAGTGAGCTGCTGGAGTTTGACATGCAGATTAATGCATCGGGCGGATGGCCGTCACTGGTATTGGGCGCGGCAGACTTGCAAACAGGTATTGACGGAACGTGTTATCTCATCGGCTTTAAGAATGACATCCTGGAGCTTCAGAGGTTTAACGATGGTGTCAGAACGGCAATTTTTGCAGATGCAAGCCTTAATCCTGTCGGCGGACCGGGATACCCCAACAAGGGAGCCGTTTTTGAATACGGTAAAAAGTATCACATTACCGTGGGCAGAATTATAGAGAAGGATGGTGTAAGAATTATTCTTAATATTGACGGCAAGAATATTTTCGATTATCTTGACAGTTCAAGCGGGTATATAGACGGTGACGGATACTTCGGAGTATACGCAAACAGCGGCAATATTGAATTTACACCTGCAACCGCTAAGAAGTAAATCATATATCACAAAAAAAGAGGTGATTTTGTTGAAAAGAACAGCGGCACTGTCATTGGTTGCTCTTGTGCTTTTGCTTACGCTGCTGCCCTGTGCCGGGGTCGGCGCTTCAAGCCAAATTATAGCAAGCGAAGGCTTTGATTCGGGCAAAGGCGACGTTGGCGGAAATTTGGTTTTGTCGTGGAGAAGCACGGGCGGAGTCGGAAACAAAGGCGGACTGCATGTGAGGCAGACCAGAGATTTGGAGGATTTAACAAACCTTCCCGGAAAAATGCTGAAGGGAAACAGATACAGGGTATCGGCATGGGTTAAGCCTGACGGCAACACACTTTCTGCAAACACGATTCATTTTATCTACCGAACAAAAACCAAAACAGGAAAAAACGGATATTTGATGATTGGTGCAAAAACGGAAAATATCAATGACGGAAAGTGGCATTATGTTGAAGCAATCTTTTCATATGACGGGGTTTTAAACGTTGTCGGCCAGCCATCGGAGAATGGTGATGAAAATGCGGCATCTCGATTTGATTTGCGCATAGGCAACGGATACATCAGTCAGTCGAGCGGCGAGGACATGCGATATTTCTTAGACGAGTATGAACTGGCTCTGCTTCCGTCGGATGATGATGTTATCCCTGACGGGGATGAACGTATCGACATACAAATTGACAGCGATCTGTGGACAGAGGATGCCGAATATGTAAGTGGAAGTGTCAGCGTTGAAAATATGAAAGAGGATGCGGATTTGGTAAGCGCTTTGGCATTGTATGACGTTGGCAATCACCTTATTGATTTGACAACCGAGACGAAAAGCCTGAGCGCAGGCGGTGGTGACAGCTGGAGCACAGCGCTGTTAAATGACAGCCGTGCAAGCTATGCCAAGCTGATTCTGTGCGAAGCCAAAACACTTAAGCCTCTTACAAAAAACGTTACGGCATATAAGCTGCCGGCGGCTTCTTACGTGTATGTTGACCCGACAACGAAAAACAGTACCGGGGACGGTACGGCGAGGAACCCATACAAGACTGTTGAGGATGCAAAAAACAGAGTCAGAGAAATGCTTCCCGATGCGCAAGACGATATTCATGTTATGCTTAGGGGAGGCACATACGATATCAAATCTCCCCTTCGCTTCGGGAGCGAGGATTGCAGTGATACCGTAAGCGTCATTTATTCTGCCTGCCGTAACGAAAAGGTTGTTTTCAGCGGCGGAACAAAGGTCAGAGGCTTTGAGCTTTATGACAGCTCTAAAAATATTTACAGAGTGTGGTTGGGGAGCGGCTTAAAATCCCGTCAGTTTTTTGTTAACGGTGTAAGAGCCGTCAGAGCGAGAAGCGGTGCAGGTCTTCAGGACGGAGAGTATTTGGGAGAAAGTGGCTTGGCCACCTCCGATACCTCGTTTTTACAGTATAAAAACATATCCGACCTGGAGATGGTGTTCTATTCTCTTTGGACAAATTCCCGCTGCCAGGTAGCTTCTGTCAGAGAAAGCGGCGGAAGGGTGATCTTCAAAATGGACGAGCCGGGCTGGAGCACCATTATCAATAAGGGCAGCAGCTCTGTGTCAGCACCTCCGTACTATTATGAAAATGCATTAGAGCTTTTGGATGAAGAGGGCGAATGGTATCTGGATTCTAAGGGAGGCTATCTATACTACAAGCCGCGCTTCTTTGAAAACATTCAAAAACCGGAGGCCGTTTTGCCGACAGCCGAAAAGCTTGTTGAAGTAAAGGGAGATTCGGCAAGCCGGCCTGTGAAAAACATCGCATTTGAAAATATTGAATTTAGTTATGCCACATGGAATCGGCCAAGCACCACATACGGACATTCTGATGCGCAGAATAACCATTTACGGTATTCGGATATTGACGATAAGCTTATTGATGCTGCGGTAGAGCTTGAAAACGCGCATAACGTTGACTTTAACAGGTGCAAATTTAACAGGCTCGGAGCAACAGGCCTTAAATTGACAGGTGCCATACAGGGCTGTGACATAACGCAAAATGAGTTCTGCGATATTTCGGGGTCGGCCATTACTTTGGGAGAACCGGATACGAGCAATGTCAACGTATACAATCCCGCGAACGAGGAACTGTTCATCACGGATAACACCATTGCAAACAATTATATTCATAAGGTTGCGGTGGATTATAAATCCGCATCGGGCTTGTCGGTCGGATTCCCGAAAAATACGGTTATAAGAAATAATGAGATAACGGATGTTCCGTACAGCGGTATGCATATCGGGTACGGATGGGACGGAATCAGTACCTCCGGTTTACAGAATGTAGTTATCAAAAATAATTATATTCATAACGTTCTCAACGACAATGTGTCTGACGGGGGCGCTATTTATACAAACGGCCCGACCGGCGGAACCACCGGCAATTATAATAAAATTACCGAAAACTATATTGAGGACATGAGATGTACCGGCGCCTCGTTATACACCGATGAGGGTTCAAGCTTTTGGGAGATTTCTCAAAACGTTGTTGATTTAACAAGCACACCTCTGTGGTATGTTTATGGTCAAAGCGAGCCGAGTCTTCCCAAATGGCTGTCGGTTTGGACAAAATCAATTGATCACAACCGATATATTGATAATTACACAACAACGAGCAATGCTTCATATAAGGGCGGACCCAATAATGTTTTGCAGGGCACAAAGGTATATCAAAATGCCGATTGGCCGTGGGAGGCAAGAAGGATTATCGAAAGGTCGGGCATAGAGCCGGAAAGCGAAGGGTATTTTACCTGTCGGCTGCAGAAGATTGATACCGATACGCTCGTAGGGCTGGACATCGGCGATAGCACAAGGCTCACATTAAGAGGCATTACGGGCAAAGACACGGCATATCGGCTGAATCATGCATCGGTCTATACAAAGAGCAGCAATGAAGGGGTGGTTTCCGCAAACGGCCTAGACATAACGGCGGTCGGTGCGGGAGAGTGTAATGTAACAGTTGCGGTGGTTGAAAACGGGATATGCCTGATGAGGGATATAACGGTTTCGGTTAGTTAGGAGGATAAAAGTGAAAAGAAAAATAATAAGTTTATTGTTGACATTAGCAATTCTGAGCCTGTCGGGCTTAACATTGACTGCAACGGCTTCGGATGCCGTTGATGTTTATGAAAACAATCTGTGCCTTTACGAATCCTTTGAAGAAAATACCATAAGCAGCGATCTGGATTCCAAGAAAATTATCAACTCAGGTTCGGGAAATTCCATATCCTATGTGGAGGGAGCAAACGGGAGTCGGGGCGCCGCACGATTGATTTACAAGGAAAATATGTCGTCAATCTGCTTCCAGGTTAAGCTTGTTCCCGAACAGACATACAAGGTTTCGGCATGGGTTAAACTGAATGATATTTCACTTAAAAAAAGTAAATTTCATTTTCTTTATTTCTGTCAAACACCAAGCGGAAAAAAAGGCTACAGACCCTTTCACTTCAGTGATGTTAATTTTAAAACAAATGAGTGGGTTCATGTAAGCAAAGAAATTACAATGCCGTCCGTGATGTGGGTTGTTGGGAATCCGGATGAGCCTGTTAATAAAAACGCAGTGGGCGAAATCGGTATCCGCTTCGGCGATAACGGAGAATTTTCAAACATTGAAGGCGGCAGCGGCCAATATGATTTTTCGATTGATGATTTTATTATTGAGCCTGTCGTAAAGGACAATTCGTCATCGGACAATGAATTTGAGATGGATATTTATAATTGGGGCAGTGATTTTAACAGAACCAGGGTAACAGCGGAAGATGGTGAAAATCTTGTGCCGCCGGACGGCATCAGCGGTGTTTCGCAGCGTATAAGAGCCAAAAATGCGGGCTATGTAGGCATATACAGAGATATGCCGGGCTTGTGGTATAACAGGGCTTATAAAATAGGGCTGTGGGCAAGAGCTGACTTTGCGGAAGGTGCAACCGGCGGTGATGTTTGTATTATTGCATATAACACAAACGGGAACAAAACAGACAGCCGAATAAGCAAATGGCCGACAACCTCATCCGGGAAGACTTTAACTGAAGACTGGCAGTACTATGAATGGATTTATTTCCGGGGTCTTAATACCATGGGTGAGCGCGCGGACGCAAAAATTGAATTCAGGGCATATCTCAATAAAGGGGCAGGCAGCTCTGTTTACATGTCGGACATGAGCATTGAACCGCTCAGTATGCCTTATCAGGAAGCTATTAACTACGGCGCTGTTGATAAAGATGCGGCAATCGAAAATGCCGGCTGGATCTTTGAGGATGAAACCAAGCTTGAAAAGGATGCAGACTATGACACCGCTTACAGAATGGTGAATACCTCTGATTCGATCAAGCAGCATGTTCAGATGAAAAACAAAAAAAAGTACAGAATTTCGTTCAGAGCCAAGGCAGAAAGCTATGTTGATGCAAGCGGCGCAACAGTAAGCGTAGGCAGCGGCGCGGCCTCGGTTCCCGTTTTTGCCGTTCTTGACAGGTCGGGCAATACGCAATATATCGGTGACTGGGAGTCAAACGCCGAAAACAGTGAAAAACCCTCATATGATTATCAGTATATTTCGGGAGCAGCGCTTACGGAGGAGGATGCATGGAGCGCAGCGCAGGCAAACGAAAATCCCAAGTGGGAGCTGACGAATGAATGGCAAAGGTTCTCCGGGGTATATACATGGGCTTACAAGGGAGAGAATTACAGAATGCCGCTGCTCGGCTTTAGCGTAGGAAATGCGGAAAACCCGATGGAGGCAACATGGTCAATCGCCGATGTTAAGATAGAAGAAGATACGGGTGCGGTTGGTAAGATTCAGAACTTCAATATCGACGGTGACCTGATTGTCGGCACTCAAATAAGCCTGTCTTATGAATACGAAAACACAGAGGCAGAAGAGGGTATATCATACGTCAGAATACTTACGGGCAGTGATTCTGCCGGCTGGATTACAAGGGATGTTCTGAAAGCCTCTGAGCTTCGCGGCTACACAATTCCCGAAGAATTCGGCGGAGAAGTGAAGATTGAAGTTTTGCCGATTGACATTAACGGAAAAACGGGCGTTTTGTACAGTGAAGTCATGACTGTTGAGAAGGTATTTGAAATAGCTGCCGAAAATGTGAAATGGGAAACAGATTCCGTATCGGGTACGGTTCGGTTTACGGAGAACAGAAGCGGTGTGTCAAACAAGGAATATATCATTGTCATCTGCTTATACACAGCGGATAACACCATGCTCCCATCCTACCAGGCCATACCTGTAAAAGTATCGGCAGGTGATAAAATTACGCAGCCATTTAGTGTTTCGGCAGAGGGTACGGCTGTCAAGGCAAGAATATTTGTATGGGGCGGCACAGATGTCTTTGATACGGATATGATAGCCTATACGGATTTTTGGGAATATGACAGAGGATAAGCTTTCCGCTTTGTGACAAAGAGAACGGATTTTTTCCTGCGTATCCTCGACAGATGATTCAAAACATGCACAGGAGATTTGAACCCCGCAGGTTCGAATCTCCTGTGTGAAATGTAAACTGTCAGAAGAATAAAATTGTAAACTGTCAGAAGGATAAAATTGTGCTTTGACAACTAAGGCTGAAAATGATATACTATAACTGATATATTATACTTGATAATAGTATTTTAGGAGAAGATCTCTATGTATAATGTGTTGCTGGTTGATGATTGCAGAGCCGATATAAACGGAATTAGCTCCGAGGCGCTGCTCAGGCCTGCGCCTGCACGCCAGCCCGCGATCTCGGCGCTTTCCTCGTAGTTGCT
>UQYH01000009.1 GCA_900545185.1 uncultured Eubacteriales bacterium
ATTGTTATTTATATGAATATATTGCTGATAGGGGAGGGTGCTTATATGTATTTGGTGCTGACGCAGGAGGATACGCGGTTTCCGCTGTATATCGGCGGTGCGGGGATTCAGGCGCCGGAGAAAGGCGTTGCCCGTCCGCAAGGGCAGGAGTGGCATCAGCTGGCCTTTGTGATACAGGGCAGCGGCGTTTTGGAAACAGACGGAAAGAAGCATGATTTGCAGACAGGGGATTGCTTTATCTTGAAAAAGGACTATCCGCACACGTATCATCCGACTTGCGAGGCGTTTCAAACGCTTTGGATTCTGTATGACGGCTCTGCTGCCGAAAGTCTGACAAATTTGTTTACCGATCAAGGCGGCAGTGCTTGTTTTACGCCGCCCAAGGCGGAACTTTTGCTGGCCAAGGCACGAGCCTTTTTGAGCGCGGCAGAAGCTGTTCCCGAAACCGATCGTACATCTCCGCTTTTATATGACCTTTTTATGGATATGCTCCGACAAAAGGAAAAACTGGCACCGCGGCGCGTGCTGAGCCAAAAGCTGGCACCGGCGCTTGCCTTTATGACGGTACATTTGGCCGATCCCCTTACACTGCAAGAGATTGCGGAGAGCGCTTCGCTGTCTAAATTTACGTTTTGTAAGCTTTTTCGGGAGACGTATGCCATGACGCCTTTTGCCTATCTTATGCAGCTGCGTTTGCAGCATGCCAAAAATATGCTTTCGCAAAACAGAGATTGCACGGTAAAGGAGGCGGCTCTTTCCTCCGGGTTTCGGGACGTCAGCTATTTCGGCGCGGCCTTTCGCCGTTTTGAAAATATGACGCCGAAGTCCTTTCAGCAGCAGTTTGGATCGGCTGATCGCTGAATCTGCGCATATTGTATCGGAAAATACAGCAAAACATTTGTTCTGCTATTGCATTTTTTCGGCAAATACGATACAATATATGCATAGGCGCGCGGCAAGACGGTTCGCGGCCTGTGTGATGGTGTAATATATAAAACCGTAACAGAAAAACAGAGGTGCACAATGGATTTTCAGCTTGTTTCAGATTATAAACCGATGGGCGACCAGGTGCAGGCCATTCAGAGCCTGACAGACGGTCTTACAAAGGGCGACAAGGAACAGATTTTGCTGGGTGTTACAGGCTCGGGCAAAACCTTTACCGTGGCCAATGTGATTGAAAAAATAAATCGCCCTACCTTGGTTTTGGCACATAATAAAATTTTGGCCTCTCAGCTTTGCACAGAATTTAAAGAGTTTTTTCCGCATAATGCGGTTGAATTTTTTGTTTCGTACTATGACTATTATCAGCCGGAGGCCTATATTCCTTCGACAGATACCTATATTGAAAAGGATTCTTCGGTCAATGACGAAATCGATAAGCTGCGTCACAGTGCCACAAGCGCCTTGTTCGAACGGCGCGATGTCATTATTGTTTCCAGTGTTTCGTGTATTTACGGCTTGGGTGATCCGGCCGATTATCAGGAGCTTGTGCTCTCGCTGCGTCCCGGCATGGTGAAGCCCATGGAAGAAATTTTAAAGAAACTGGTGGATATTCAGTTTGAGCGCAATGACATTAACTTTATACGCGGTAAATTTCGTGTACGGGGCGATGTGTTGGAAATTTTCCCGGCCAGCACCTCGGAGCATGCCATCCGCGTTGAATTTTTCGGCGATGAAATTGACCGCATCAGTGAGATTGATGTGCTGACGGGTGAAATTTTAGGCACAAGAAAGCATGTTGCCATTTACCCGGCTTCGCACTACGTTACCACGCCCGAAAAGCGCGAACGTGCCATCTATTCTATTGAACAGGAGCTGGAGGAGCGTGTGCGCTATTTTAAAGAGCATGATATGCTGCTGGAGGCACAGCGCATTGAGCAGCGGACAAGCTACGATATTGAAATGATGCGTGAAATCGGTTTTTGCCAAGGCATTGAAAACTATTCGCGCCACATCAGCGGACGTGCGCCCGGCTCGGCGCCGTACACGCTTTTAGATTACTTTCCGGATGATTTTTTGCTGGTTGTGGATGAATCGCATGTTACAATTCCGCAGGTGCGCGCTATGTATAACGGCGATCGGGCACGTAAGGAATCGCTTGTTAACTTCGGGTTTCGGCTGCCTTCTGCCTTTGATAACCGCCCCTTGAATTTTCAGGAATTTAACGAACGGCTGAACCAGGTAATTTATGTCAGTGCCACCCCGGCAGAGTATGAGCGTGAGCGCGCCACGCAGATTGCCGAACAGGTCATCCGCCCCACGGGATTGCTTGACCCCGAAATTGAAGTGCGTCCCAGCGCCGGGCAGATTGATGACCTTGTCAGTGAGATTAACATGCAAAACGAGCGCGGCGATAAAACGCTGATTACAACTCTGACCAAGAAAATGGCAGAGGATTTGACAGACTATCTGCGCGAAATGGATATTAAGGTGAAATACCTTCATTCGGAGGTGAAAACCTTTGAAAGAATGGAAATCGTCCGTGATTTGCGTGCCGGCTTGTTCGACGTTTTGGTTGGTATTAATCTGCTGCGTGAGGGATTGGATATTCCCGAAGTATCACTCATTGCCATTTTGGATGCGGATAAGGAAGGCTTTTTGCGTTCGGAAACATCGCTGATTCAAACCATCGGCCGTGCTGCCCGCAACGAACGCGGCCGCGTTATATTGTATGCCGATACCGTCACCGGCTCGATGGAACGAGCCATAACGGAAACAAACCGCCGCCGCAAAAAACAGATGGATTATAATAAGGCGCATAACATCACGCCCAAAACCATTCAAAAGGGGATTCGTGATGTGCTGTATGCGACCGATACCGCGCCGGATGATTCGGTTAAAAATCTGAAAATTAATAAATCAATGGATATTAACCTGCAAATTGAGCTTTTATCCGAACAGATGAAGCTGGCCGCCGCAGAGCTTCGGTTTGAAGACGCGGCCAAGCTGCGTGATAAAATCCGTACGCTGGAGGGTGCTGTGGCGGCGAAATCGTAAATATAACTCATTAAGATATCCCCTGCCTTATAGGCGGCAGATTCCGTTGAAAACGCTCTCTGACGGGACTTTCAATTCCTTGTTGAAAAAGACAGCAAAAGACAATTGAAAAGGCATAACAGTTTACAATAAAAGCCTGTATGCAAGCATCGTTTTTCGCTTGCATACAGGCTTTGTGTTATTCGTTTACCGCATTAAGTCGGCCAGCGTTTTGCTTTCAAAAAAGCGGTGAATCAGCGTTTGCAGTTCCGACCACATGCCGATGGTGCGACAGTCTGCCTTGCGCGGACAGGGAACAGCATCCTTGGCAAGGCATGCAACGGGCGCCAAATCTCCCTCGGTCAGGCGCAGAATATCATCAATCTTATATGCTTCGGGCGGGCGCGTTAAGCGATAGCCGCCGCCTTTACCGTGCTGACCCTCTATCAGCTTGTTTTTGGTTAGAACGGGCATAATGCGCTCTAAATATTTAAGAGAAATGCCCTGCCGTTCGGCTACGTCCTTCATGGGGATATAGCTGTCGGAGGCATGCTCTGCCAAATCGACCATCACTCGCAATGCGTATCGTCCGCGTGTGGAAATAATCATACGGCACATCCTCCGTTTTTAATCCGCAAACAGCGGTGTTGATAAATAACGGTCACCGGTGTCGGGCAACAAAACAACAATGGTTTTACTTTCGTTTTCCGGACGCTTGGCAAGCTCAATGGCGGCATAGGCAGCTGCGCCGGAGGAAATACCGACCAACACGCCCTCACGCTTGCCGATCAGCTTGCCGGTGGCAAAGGCATCATCATCGGCAACGGGGATAATTTCGTCATAGACTGCGGTATCCAGCACCTTGGGGACAAAGCCTGCGCCGATGCCCTGGATTTTATGGCTGCCTGCCACGCCGGTGGACAGCACCGCGGAGGTTTGCGGTTCAACGGCAACCACGTGCACACTTGCCTTTTTCTCTTTTAAATATTTGCCAACGCCGGTTATGGTGCCGCCGGTGCCCACACCTGCAACAAAAATATCAACAGCGCCGTCTGTATCTTCAAAAATTTCGGGGCCTGTGGTCTCGTAATGCGCCTTGGGGTTGGCAGGATTATCAAACTGCGCCGGAATAAAGCTATTCGGAATTTCGGATGCCAGTTCTTCGGCCTTGGCAATGGCACCCTTCATGCCCTTTGTGCCGTCCGAGAGTACAAGCTCTGCACCGTAGGCCTTCATCAGCTGACGGCGCTCTACAGACATGGTTTCCGGCATAACGATGATAATACGATAGCCGCGTGCCGCTGCAACAGAGGCAAGGCCGATACCGGTGTTGCCGCTGGTCGGCTCGATGATAACCGAGTCTTTTGTCAGCTTACCGCTTTTTTCGGCTTCGTCCAGCATAGCCCTGGCCACACGATCCTTTACCGAGCCTGCCGGATTGAAGTATTCAAGCTTTGCCAAAAGCTTGGCTTTTAAGTCAAATTCCTTTTCAATGTGTGTCAGCTCCAAAAGCGGTGTTTTGCCGATTAATTGGTCGGCAGATGTATATAATTTAGCCATGATTTTCGTCTCCTTTTTATGTTGCAGAGGATGGGCGCGAGTCGTCCTCTGCGGATATTTATGACAGTCAATATGCAACTACTTAATTTTTCCAAAGCCCGTTTGTAAGTCATCAATCAAATCGTCAATATGCTCTGTGCCGATGGACAGGCGTACGGTGGTCGGCGTAATGCCGCAAGCCAAAAGCTCCTCCTCCGAAAGCTGCGAATGAGTGGTGGAGGCTGGGTGAATGACCAAAGACTTTACGTCTGCCACGTTGGCAAGCAGCGAAAACAGCGTTAAGTTTTCGGTAAACTTTTTCGCATCGGCGGCTGTGCCGTTTATCTCAAAGGTAAAGATAGAGCCCGCGCCGTTCGGGAAGTAGGCGTTATACAGCTCCTTTTGCCGACCTTCGGCCAAGGAGGGGTGATTTACCTTTTTTACCTGCGGATGATTCTTTAAAAAGTCGATAACCTTTAAGGCGTTCTCCACGTGCCGTTCTACGCGCAGCGACAAGGTTTCCAGTCCTTGCAGAAGCAAAAACGAGTTAAAGGGCGAAATGGTTGCGCCCTGGTCACGCATTAAGGTTGTGCGCAGCTTTAAAATATAGGCCAGGTTGCCGCATGCTTCGGTAAATACAACGCCGTGATATGAAGGATTGGGCTTTGACAGGCCGGGGAATTTATCGTTTTCGGCCCAGTTAAAGCGTCCGCTGTCTACCACAACGCCGCCCATTACCGTACCGTGACCGCCGATAAACTTGGTGGCAGAGTGTACAACAATATCGGCGCCGTGCTCAATCGGCCGCAAAAGGTAAGGCGTTGCAAAGGTATTATCCACAATCAGCGGAATCCCGTGACGGTGTGCAATGGCGGAAATGGCCTCCAAATCAATTACGTCCGAGTTGGGATTGCCCAGCGTTTCGGCATATAAAAGCTTGGTATTGTCCCGGATGGCTTTTTCAAAATTTTCGGGGTCATGCGGATCGACAAATGTCACGCTCAATCCCTGTTCGTGCAGCGTGTTGGCAAACAAATTATAGGTGCCGCCGTACAAATTGGCAGCCGAAACAATATGGTCGCCTGCAACGGCAATGTTCTGCACGGCGTATGTGATGGCGGCTGAGCCGGAAGCAGTGGCCAGCGCCGCATTGCCGCCCTCCAGCGCGGCAATGCGCCTTTCAAACACATCGGAGGTGGGGTTCATCAAACGGGTGTAAATGTTGCCCGGCTCGGTCAGACCGAAACGGCCGGCGGCCTGGTCGGCATCCTTAAAAACGTAGGAGGTGGTGGCGTAAATGGGGACGGCTCTTGCATCGGTTGCACTGTCCGGCTGTTCCTGTCCCACATGGATTTGTTGTGTTTCAAATTTATATTGTTTACTCATCATGATCGTTCCTTTCTGATTTGTGTTTATTTGTTTTATTCATTATCACGTTAACAACACAACATTCGTCCGAAACGATAATTGGCTCTTACGGCTTTTTCAAAATAAAACTGCATTTGTCTCATCCTTTCCGCAAGGCGGCTCATTTGCCTACCTATTTGGTATGTTGATAATAGTATAGCACGATTTACCTACCTTGTCAATAGGTAAATAAAAATTTTTCCAAAAAAATTTTACCGGGGATTTAAAGAGTGAATTTTCATATTGCAACTTGCGTCTTCATATGATACAATAAAGGAGGCGAAACACAATGATGGGTTACATTTGGGGCGGTATGATTGTTGCCGCTGTGCTTTTCGGCGCCGTTACGGGTCAGACAGAGGCGGTGGCACAAGCTTCGCTGGATGGTGCAAAGGCCGCCGTTGAAATGGCCTTCGGTCTTTTGGGGATGATGTGCTTTTGGTCCGGGCTGTTAGAGGTTGCTAAGCGCGCCGGGCTGACAGAGAAGCTGGCGCGGTGCCTGCGTCCGCTGACGCGGCTGCTGTTTCCGCACCTTTCGTCCGATTCGCCGGCGATGACGGCGATGGTGATGAACATGACGGCCAACTTTTTGGGGCTTTCTAACGCGGCAACGCCGCTGGGCTTGGCAGCGATGACCGAACTGCAAAAGGTTGCGCCGCAAAAGGGGCGTGCATCGGATGAAATGTGCACCTTTGTGGTGATTAACACAGCCTCTATCAGCCTGATACCGACAACGGTGATTGCGCTGCGCTCGGCCGCCGGTTCAAGTGACCCGTTTGCCATTATTGTGCCTGTTTGGATTTGCTCGGTTGCGGCGCTTTTGGTCGGCGTTTTGGCCGCCAAGTGGATGGCACGCCGCGAAAGGGGGCGGCTGTAGCATGCTGCGCACACTTTCGGCAGGCATTATGCCCGTTATTTTTTGTGTGATTATCGGCTATGCGGCGTATTGTAAAATTGATATTTTTGACGCATTTTTAGCCGGAGCGGCCGCCGGGCTTAAAACCTTGTTCGGTATTTTACCGGCGCTTGTGGGTCTGGTTGCGGCCATTACCATGTTTCGTGCCTCCGGCGCGCTGGACTTTTTAACGGCGCTTCTTGCACCTGTCACGCGTGTTTTGGGCATCCCGGCAGAGATTATGCCCTTGGCGCTTTTGCGCCCTGTTTCCGGCAGCGGCGCCTTGGCGGTTGTTAACAATTTGCTGACGGCAAACGGCCCCGATTCCATAGTGGGGCGTATTGCTTCGGTGGTGATGGGCTCTACCGAAACCACGTTTTACACGCTGGCGGTTTATTATGGGTCGGTAGGGATTCGTGATTCCCGTTATACCGTACCGGCAGCCCTTTTGGCAGATATAACCGGTCTTTTGGCAGGTACCTGGATTTGTCGATTGGTTTTTACTTAGTGCGCCTAACCGTGCACGGCTTCTTTATCTGATTTTACCCCGCGGACAGGGGAGCATATTACAATATTTGCCGATGCGGGGCGGCGGAACGGAGATGATGACGATGAGTCGGTTTTATGAAATTTCACCCGAACAGATTGAAAAAAATCCTTTTACCATGATAGGGAAGGAATGGATGCTGATTAGTGCGCAAAACGGTGAAGTGCGCAACGGCATGACGGCCTCTTGGGGCGGTGTTGGCGTGTTGTGGAACAAAAATGTTTGCTTTTGCTTTGTGCGTCCGCAGCGTTATACCAACGAACTGCTGGAAAAAACAGACCGTTTTTCGCTGACGTTTTTTGATGAAAGCTACCGTGAAACATTGCGGTATTTCGGCAAGGTCAGCGGTCGGGATGAAGATAAAATTGCAAAGTCCGGCCTGACGGTGGCCGAAAGCGAAGGCGCGCCGTATTACGAAGAAAGCAATCTGGCCGTTATTTGTAAAAAGTTGTATGTGGGTGAGATTGAGCCGGGCAATATTTTACTGCCCGAAATTGATACGGCCATGTATCCGAATAAGGACTATCATAAGGTATACATCGGTGAAATTGTCAAGGTTTTAATGAAGGTTGATTAATCTTTATCGAATCTTGTCCGAGTATGACTTTTCGGGGCTGTAAAACATAGTTTTACAGCCCCTTTTCGGACAGGCAACATGGCGTTTTGTCATCTATCCCTTCAAATTTCAATTTGAATGTTTGCTTATTTTAGAAAGCGGACAGCTCCGATCGGAACTGTCCGCTTCATTTATAAGGTACACTTTTTTCGTTTGCGACCGATTTTAGTACAGCTTTGCACCGGCCGGAATGTGGTCATCCACCATCAGAAGATGCAGCTTTTCTTCGCCTTCCTCGGAATGAATCGCGCTCAGCAGCATGCCGCAGGAATCAATCCCCATCATCGCTCTGGGCGGCAGATTGGTAATGGCAATCAGTGTTTTACCGATCAGCTCCTCCGGCTCGTAATAAGCGTGAATACCGCTTAAAATGGTTCTGTCTGTGCCGGTTCCGTCATCAAGAGTAAACTGCAGCAGCTTCTTTGACTTCGGCACGGCAACACACTCTTTAACCTTTACCGCACGGAAGTCTGACTTACTGAAAGTGTCAAAATCAACGGTGCCTTCAAACAAAGGCTCTATTTCAACCTTGGAAAAGTCAATGACCTCCGGAATGGCTTCTGCTGCTTCGGCTGTCTTTTGTACGATCGGTGCGGAGGGCTTTACGTCTTGCTTACCCACACGTTTCATGGTGGGGAAAAGGAGCACATCGCGGATGGCAGCGGCGTTTGTCAACAGCATACACATACGGTCGATACCGAAACCGATACCGCCTGTGGGAGGCATACCGATTTCTAAAGCGTTCATAAAGTCCTCATCGGTGGTGTTGGCTTCTTCATCGCCCTGCGCCAAAAGCTCTTCTTGTGCGCGGAAGCGTTCTCTTTGGTCGATGGGGTCGTTCAGCTCCGAATATGCGTTGGCCATTTCCCAGCCGTTCATAAAGAACTCAAAGCGTTCAACATATTCCGGATTGTCCGGCTTTTTTTTGGTCAGCGGTGATATTTCAATCGGATGATCCATTACGAATGTGGGCTGAATCAAGTGTTCCTCTGCAAACTCTTCAAAGAAAAGACTTAAAATATCGCCCTTTTTGTGACGTTCCTCATATTGTACGTGGTGTTCCTTTGCGGCGTCGCGTGCTTCCTCTAAGGTGTGGATTTCGTTAAAATCGACACCGGCGTATTTTTTAACGGCATCAACCATGGTAATGCGCTCGAACGGCTTGCCTAAATCCATTTCGATTCCGTTATACACAATCTGCGTGGTGCCCAGCACTTCTTTTGCAACATGACGATACAAATTTTCGGTCAGATCCATCATGCCATGATAATCGGTATATGCCTGGTACAGTTCCATTAACGTAAATTCGGGGTTATGGCGTGTATCCAAGCCTTCGTTGCGGAATACGCGGCCGATTTCATACACACGTTCCAAACCGCCGACAATCAGACGTTTTAAATAAAGCTCCAACGATATACGCAGCTTAAAATCTTCATTTAAGGCGTTAAAATGCGTTTCAAAGGGACGGGCAGCCGCTCCGCCTGCGTTGGCCACAAGCATAGGCGTTTCAACCTCTAAAAATCCCTGCGCGTTTAAATAATTACGGATGCTGGCAATAATTTTGGAACGCTTGACAAACGTATCCTTAACCTCGGCGTTCATAATCAAATCAATGTAACGCTGACGATAACGCAAATCCGTATCCGTTAAGCCGTGAAATTTTTCGGGCAGGGGCTGCAAGGATTTGGAAAGCAGGGTATATTCACCGATTTTAATTGAGATTTCACCCGTTTTTGTTTTAAACACTTCACCCGTTGCGCCGATGATGTCGCCAATGTCCAGTTTTTTAAAGGCATCGTAGGCATCGCCCAGCAAATCTTTTTTTACAAAAAGCTGAATCCGCCCGCTGATGTCGTTTAAATCACAAAACATAACCTTGCCCATGCCGCGTTTGGACATAATACGTCCGGCAACCGTGACATTTTTGCCTTCTAAGTTGTCATAGTCGGCAATCACCTGTGCGGCGGTGTGGGTTCTGTCAAACTTGACCTGTGCAAAGGGGTCGTGTCCCTCGTTCTGCAAATCCTTAAGCTTGTCCCTGCGGATTTGCAAAATTTCATTCAATTCCATTTCGTTTGCTTGCTGCTGCATGAAAAACCTCCCGGATACTGTATTTTATCCTTATTTTATAACATATTAAGTCAACTCTCATATTATTTTACCACATTTTCACTGTTTTGTAAAACCCTAATTTAAAAAAATTATAAAAATGTGGCGCACGACGGATTCAAAACGCAAAACAACCGCGGAATACAGGGCGCTCCGCGGTCGTTTTGTGTTGTATGTATTTTAATAATTCCGCAATCTCATACCGTTCGGCATCATACCGCCGGGGGCATAGCCTTGCATGTTGCCTGTCTTAGAGGACGTATTTGCCGGGTAACGCTCCGATGCTCTGTCCGGCATGCCGCCTTCGGTGGTGCTGTTTGAGCCCATCATGCTGTAGGGCGGCTGATTATAATAAAAGGTGACAAATTTAACCGAAAACAGGTCACAAACAATGTACTGACCGTTTTTAATATCGTACAAGGTAACAAAGTTGTTGCCAACGGCGTATAACAGGCCGCTTTTTTCGGTCAGGTTGCTTGTGCCGATTAAAAATTCAATCACAACATATTCACCCAAGCCGGATTGCAAAACAGTCTGAAAGGTATCGAGATACGCCTGTGTTGTATTTTGCGGATAAGGATTAAAGGTGGGAAATTCAGGTGCAGCGCCGTACGCATTGGCAGCGGCGCCGATCGGCAACTCTCCCGTGGCATAGGGATTGGGTATTTCCTCCGGCTCCGGATTGGGTGTTGGCGGCGGATTTTGGGGAAGATGCATTTCGTTTTGTGAATTTTGTGAATAGGAAATTGTGCTGGTTGCCATGTTTTCACATTCCTTTCTGGAATTTAATTAGGTTTCGTAATAATAATTTGTCGGATTGTAAAAACAATGCTGGTTAATGCGCGTTGTGAAAACGCCAACCTGACTGGGAAAATTTTGGCGGCAGGTGGGAGAGTAGGGATTGTAAAACCAAAGCGCCTGCCCCAGCGGCAGCAGGCGGTTGCCGGCAATGGCCCAGTCCGCAATTTCGTAATGGATGGCCTCCGGCCGCATGTTATAAATGTTTTGAGGGTTATATTGACCGGCAATCACCTCTTTTACGCAGGTAAACTGGTTTTCCTGAAAAATGATGTTGCGGATGCTGCCTTGCCCCACGCGCTTATATTCGCCGCCGAGTGCGTTAACGCGGTTCATAACCACACTGGCAACACCGCGCATGCCGCTGTCGCCTTCGCCGCCGGCCTCGCATTGCACCAGCCGTGCTAGCAGTTCTCTGCCTGAAAATGCCATGATACACGCTCCTTTTCATGACCGGGGTGCGCCCGGTAAATCCGGGTTCTTTATATCATATGCAGCGGTGCTTGGGAAGTTGACAAAGGCTTCGTCCCTAAATGAAGATGAAAAAATGCATGGATTGTGTTATGAAAATAATGCAACGTCAATTAAAATTTGGCAGGTTTTTGTGCTGCCGTTTATTTTGTTTAAAAGAATTTCAACAGCTTTGTCGGCCCAGCCGTTTCCGACCATGCCTATGCTGACGTTTTGAAACGGAATGTGCAGCTGACGGGTTATGGCATCAAACCCGATAACGGGAATATCCCTTTTGGGGGTTCGGCCGAGCTGTGCGGCGATGCGAAAGGCCAGCAAATCCGAAAATGCAACAACAGAGTCATAATCGTAATTCGTGCGGCTGAGATTTAAAGAAAGGCCGGACGCAGGATTCGGACAAGTCTCTATATATTCAATCTCCTGCCCGAACACGTCCGAAAGTCCCGTGTAGCGGTTTATGCTTGCTTCGATATATGGATAGGTTCCGACGTAAACGGGTGCCTTATAATGCCCGGCGAGGAGGTATTCTCCGGCCAGCCTGCCGCCTTTTACATCGTCGGCGCATACATAATCTGTGTCACAAGCAGCAAAGTAGCGCCCAATCAGCACAAAGGGAACATGAAGGCTTTTTAAAAACAAAACGTTGTCCGTGCTGTGCTGTGCAGGGCAGAGCATAATACCGTCAACCTGTCTGCCGCAGGCGGAAAGAATGGCATGACGTTCGGCTTCGTCATCTTCGTTCGTATTGAAGATAATAACGGAGTAGCGGTGCTGCTTCATGGCATCCTCAATGAGCTTAATCTGATGTGCAATGTGCGGATTGGATATATCGGGCACAATGACGGCAATGGTGCTCGTTTTGCCGGAACGCAGAGAAACAGCCGCATGGTTGGAGATATACCCCAATTTTTTGGCCGTCTCGAAAACGCGTTTTTTTGTTGAAGGCGAAATGTCATCCATGCCGTTTAAGGCGTGGGACACCGTGCCGATGGTTACATTCAGTTCTTTTGCTATGTCTTTTAATGTTACTTTTTTCACATATATCACCCACGATTATCATTATACCGATTTTGCATATCAATGTCAATGCTTTTTAAGTTCCTGTTGACAAACCGAGCATTATGTGCTACTATAACGTTATAGTTAGTGCTTATCATGAAAGCTGAAAGGAGCTTGAGAAGATGACATTTGCATTATATTTCGGCCATAGAGGCATTTTTCCCAGTGAGGTGATTGACGGAGCACGGGAGGAATTAAAGCAGGCTGTGTCGCAAGCAGGTTATGACTGCTTGTGCATGGATGCTGCACAAACGCATTACGGTGCGGTGGAAACGAGGGAAGAGGGACGACGGTATCGGCAGTTTTTACAGGACAACAGAGGGCGATATGACGGCATTATTGTTTCTCTGCCCAATTTCGGAGATGAAAACGGCGTATTGGCGGCGCTTGGCGATGCAGAGGTACCGATTTTGGTACAGGCCTTTCCCGATGAATTGGGACAAATGGATGTTCACCACAGACGGGATGCCATGTGCGGTAAGTTTGCAGTCTGCAATGTTTTGCGGCAGGCAGGTGTGCGGTACACACTGACAAAAAGCTTTACGGTACGTCCGTGCGATGCGGAATTTGCGGATGATTTAAAGCATTTTGCTGCAGTATGCCGCGTTGTAAAGGGCATGAAGGCGTTTAATTTGGGCGCCGTCGGTGCCAGAGCAACGCCCTTTAAAACCGTTCGTGTAGACGAGACGGCCTTGCAAAGATACGGCATTAACGTTGAGACGATTGACTTAACCGACGTTTTTGCCGATATGAAACGTGTTTCAAAAGAAGAAATCGAGCGCAGCAAACAAAGTATTTTGAAACAGACCGTATTTTCGGGGTTTGCGGAAGAAAAACTGACTCGCATTGCCGCGCTGCAGGCTGTGCTGGAACGCATCATCGGGCAATATAATCTTCAGGCTGTGGCCGTTCGATGCGGCAGTGAATTTCAGACGGAATGGGGCATTGTCCCCTGTACCAACATTGCATTATTAAATGAAAAGGGCATTTGTGCGGCCTGCGAGGTTGACATTGAAAATGCTGTTATGATGCGCGCACTATCGCTTGCGGCAGATGCGCCATGCACCCTGCTTGACTTTAACAACAATTACGGCAGCGATCCCGATAAAGCGATTATGTTCCATTGCGGACCCGTGCCGCCGCGTATGCTGACAGAAAAAGGCCGCATTGCGGAACATGTTATGTATAAAAACAGCTATGCAGACGGGTGTGTTGTAGGTGTGCACCAAGGAACGCCGAAGTCCGGGGATGTAACAATTGGCAGCATTAAAACCGAAAACGGGAAAATATGTGCCTTTGCGGCCGAAGCAGCATTTACGGATGATGTGATTGACCGCGCGTTTTTCGGGTGCGGCAAGGTGATTTATAAACAAGGACTGAATGATCTTGCCAACTATATGGCACGGTCGGGTTATAAGCATCATTTGTGCGTGGTATACGGTCGGCACATGCAGGCAGTACGGGAGGCTTTTGATCATTATTTGGGATATGATATACAAATTTTTTAAATGGTCATAAAAAACGAATCGGCCGGAAGCCGTCGGTGCGGTTGACTATTTGTCTTGCATATGGTACAATACAAAAAGACAAATGAGGTGACATGATGCGTGGCTGGTTGATTGTAAATCGTTTTTTGCAAACCAAAAAATTTACCGAGTTATACGATGCTTTTTGTGCGGCGGCACAAAAGCTTGGGGCAGAACTATGCCTGAAAACGGGTGCGGAGCTTTTGCCGATGATAGCGGACGGCATTCGGACAGATGAAGCGCTGCCGGATTTCGGCTTGTTTTGGGACAAGGATATCCGTCTGGCTATGGCGCTTGAAATGGCAGGCTTGCGGCTTTTTAACAACAGTCGGGCGATCTCGACGTGTGATGACAAAAGCCTGACGCATCTGGCTTTGGCCGGGACGGTGCCTATGCCGCAAACCATTTGTGCGCCGATGACGTATCCCGGTGTTGGCTACAGCGATTTGGGCTTTGTGCGCAAAGCAACCGAAAAGCTGGGCTTGCCGATGGTCATCAAGGAATGTTTCGGCTCGTTTGGTGCGCAGGTGCATTTGGTACATACGGCAGAGGAAGCGGAGCAGCTGGTGCTGCAGCTTGCCGGGCGGCCGATTTTGATGCAGGCCTATGTGCAAAGCAGCGTCGGACGGGATATTCGTTTGCAGGTGGTGGGGGAACGTGTCATTGCGGCCATGCTGCGGCATAACGAATCGGGTGATTTTCGCGCCAACATTACCGGCGGCGGCAAAATGGAGCCGTATGAGCCGACGGAGGAGCAGTGTGCTTTGGCTGTTCGCATTTGCAAGCGTTTGGGACTGGATTTTGCCGGTGTGGACTTTTTGTTTGGAGAGCACGGAGAGCCGATTTTGTGCGAAGTGAACTCGAACGCTCATTTTAAAAATTTATATGACTGCACGGGCGTCAACACGGCAGAGGCTATTTTGGCACACATCATACACATGGTTGGAGGACGATAAAATGCAGGGATGGGTTATCTATCAAAAAGATGATGCCGTGCGGAATTGTGCCTATATCGGCTTTTTGCAAACGGCGTTTGCGGCGCGCGGCAGTGAACTCTGTCTGCGGTATGCAGAGCATTTTACATACGGCACCAATGAAAACGGGCTGTTTCTTTCGTATGAGGGACAGCCTTCATCCCTGCCGGATTTTGTGATTATGCGTGCGGCGCTGCCGATTTTTTCACAACATTTGGAATGGATGGGCTGCCGTGTGTTTAACACAAGCGATGTATCGCGTATTGCCAACGATAAGCTGCAAACCTTGCAGCTGGCGGCGCGGATGGGGCTTTGCGTACCGGTGACGCGTTTGGCAACCAAAGAAAGCGCGCCGGCAATTGCCGCGGCGCTGCGGTATCCGCTTGTGATGAAGCCGCGCGACGGGCACGGCGGCCGCGACGTGGTTTGGATTACATCGGCAACGGAGCTTGACGAAAAGCTGCAAGCCTACGGCCATACATCGTTTTTACTGCAAAAACCGACGCAGGACTTGGGGCGTGACTTGCGTGTGTATGTGATGGGCGGCGAGATTGTGGCAGGCATGCTGCGCAGCTGTGATACGGATTTTCGCAGTAATTTCTGCCTGGGCGGCAGAGCCGAGCCGTATCGGCTTACGCCGGAGGTGCGCAGCATGACAAAGCGTTTGATGCAGGCACTGCCTATGGATTATGCCGGGATTGACTTTATGTTTAGCGGCGGCAAGCCTGTGTTTAATGAAATCGAGGACGTTGTGGGCGCAAGAATGCTTTACAGCCTGACGGATATTGACATTGCGGACAGGCATGCGGCATACATTTTACATCTATTGCGCCAGCTTTGAAAACTCCTTTTTTAAACGCGCGATAATACGCTTTTCAAGGCGCGATATGTAGGACTGTGAAATGCCCAGCATATCGGCCACTTCTTTTTGTGTTTTTTCATGCTCGGCGTGCAGGCCAAAGCGCAGCTCCATAATGCGCTTTTCGCGCGGGGCAAGGCGGCCGATGGCGCGGTAAAGCAGCTCGCGGTCGGCTTCATCCTCTATATGCTTGGATATTTCATCATTATCCGTTCCCAAGACGTCCGAAAGCAAAAGCTCGTTGCCGTCCCAATCGGTATTTAACGGTTCGTCAATGGAAACCTCGGTTTTGGTATTGTGATTTTTGCGCAAAAACATTAAAATTTCGTTTTCAATGCAGCGCGATGCATAGGTCGCCAGCTTGATGTTTTTGCCGGGGTCAAAGGTGTTAATGGCCTTAATTAAGCCGATGGAGCCGATGGAAATTAAGTCCTCGATGTGGATTCCCGTATTTTCAAATTTGCGCGCCACATACACGACAAGCCGCAGATTGCGCTCGATGAGTGTTTTTTTTACGTCTGCGGCATCGGGGGTCAGGCGGCGCAGCAGGTCGGCCTCCTCTTCCGGTGTAAGCGGCGCGGGCAGTGCATCGCTGCCGCCGATGTATAAAATCGGCGCATCGTCACCGCTCAGCCATTTTATAATCTGTTCGCTGCGCAGCTTGGAAAGCGCCAGCAGCTTTTCGATCCATGTTTGTTTCATGTTCTTCCACTCCCTCAAAATCCCGGGGCAGTATGGCATCCCAGGTGTTATAATAATTTAAATTATGCTCGGTCAGAGCGATATAAACGGGGTTGATTTGACGCAGAGAGCGTCCGCAGCCCACATACAGGGCATCCGGCAAAAAGGCGCTGAGCGTTGCCGTGCCCTGCAAGGTTTGATACGAAAGCGTTTTAAAGCCGTCGCCGTCCGCAGGCGGCAGGGGCAGATTGTGAAACAGGGGCTTGACACAATCCCAGGATGTCACCATCACGCCGCGGTGTGTGGTTTCTTCACAAAGCAGGTTGCCGCTGTCGTAATAACCGCGCAGGGTGACGGTGTTTTCGTGATATACAATATGTACCTTGCAAACGGCATGACCGAGAGCGGCTACGCGTCCCACAATAAAAAATGCGGTTTTAAGCACCAGCCAGCAACCGGCAGCCAGCAGCAACAGCAGATAAACAGGCAAATTGATATACAACGTGCCGTTGCGGATTACCGTTCCCAAAACGGCCGCACTGCCGGAAAAATAAAAAAGTGAAAAGGCAGCGCCGCCAAAGATGAATACCGCGGCATAAAATACGCATATATATTTGATAAACACCTTAAAGCGGTGCGGACGAAAGGCGATTGCGGTCATGAGCATGCCAACGGCTGCTTTTCCCGGAATTGTGTATAAAACGGAAACCGGCAAAAAGAAGATGCAAACAGCGTACAGCGCGCCGAAGGAGGCGGCGCAGGCAAGCCGCAGCGTAAAACGCGGCTGGCGAAGCAGAAGGCCTGTCATCCACAAAAGCAGGTAGTTTAGTATGAAATTAACGAGCCATAAAACATCGACGTATATTTTGATTTCCAATGTCATATCCTCCGTATTTGTATCGTTGCGATTTTATTGTATCATACAAAACTGGAAAAAACTGTCAAATATTGGAGCTGTTTTAAAATTTTTCCGAATTGGGAAGAATATAGGGGAGAATGAATTGAAATTTATAAAAAAGTATGCTATACTAAACAGTGTCGGGCGCTGTGGCAACAGTCGGCTTGCTGCTGTCGCATTGTCTCTGAAAAGCAGAGCCTGACGTGTGGGTGCGCCCGCGGCGTTACGTATGGGGGGCGCAAAGGCCACAAAATCACAGCGGTGCCAAAGACCCTTTTCAAAATACAGAAACGATAACGGAAAGAACCTGTGGAGGTGTATATTTTGTCCATTCGATATTCAATTGTGGTACCCGTATATAATGAGGAGCTTGTGGTACGGGAAAGCTATAAACGCTTAAAAGAGGTTATGGATTCGACCGGCGAACCGTATGAACTGATTTTTGTCAATGACGGCAGCCGGGATCAAACAGAGCAGCTGGTAAGTGAACTGTGTGATGCGGATGCCAACGTGCGGCTTTTAAGCTTTTCGCGCAATTTTGGCCATCAAACGGCCATAACGGCCGGCATGGATGCGGCAAGCGGTCAGGCCATTGTGGTGATTGACGCCGATTTGCAGGATCCGCCTGAGGTTATTTTGGAGATGATCGCCAAGTGGAAGGAAGGCTATGATGTGGTATACGGCCAGCGTATCTCACGTGAGGGGGAGACATGGTTTAAAAAGATGACGGCCAAGGCCTTTTACCGCATTTTAAAAAGTCTTACCAGTGTGGATATACCCGTCGATACGGGAGATTTTCGGCTGATTGACCGCAAGGTTTGCGGTGTGCTCAGTTCATTGACCGAGAAAAACCGTTATGTGCGCGGCCTTGTCAGCTGGGTTGGCTTTCGGCAGACGGCTGTGCGTTTTCACAGAAAAGAACGCTTTGCCGGAGAGACGAAATATCCGCTGAAAAAAATGCTGAAATTTGCCATGGACGGGATTACGACTTTTTCGTATAAGCCCTTAAAGCTGACAACCTATGTGGGCTTTTTGGTATCGTTTTGCAGCTTTATTTATCTTTTGGTTGTCATCTGCCTGAAGCTGTTTACGGATCGGACAGTGTCCGGCTGGGCCTCTACGCTTTCGGTATCGCTTTTGTTTAACGGCGTGATTTTGATGATGCTCGGCATCATCGGTGAATACATCGGCCGTATTTATGATGAAACCAAGAACCGTCCTTTATATGTGATACGTGAGAGAAAGGGTTTTAACGATGAAGAAAAGTGATGTTTTGCAGGTTTTAAAGTTCGGCGTGGTCGGTGTCTGTAACACGGCACTGGATTACGGGCTGTTTTATGTCTTTTTATCTTTGGCGCATTTGGATAAAAATGCGGCGCAGATTTTGGCAACGGTGCTGGCTATGATGAACAGCTATCTGGTGAACCGATATTGGACGTTTAACAAAACGGGCGGTGTTAAGGGGCGGGAAATTTGGAAATTCATCGGTGTGAACATTCTTTCGCTTATCACAACGCTTGTGTGCCTCAATTTGTTTCATGATGTGCTTTCGCTGCACCTTTTTGCCAATCGCGTGTTTGAGTTTTTGGGCATTGGGTATCGGCTTTCGGGCAAGGCGGCGGTTATGTTTTGCAAGCTGCTGGCTATGCCGTTTTCGCTGGCCGTTAACTTTTTGGGCAATCGGCTTTGGGTGTTCCGTGCAAGCGAGGAAGAAAGAAAAAAAGCATAAGGAACGGGAGATACTATGTTAACAAAGTTATCAACAGGTTATCTGTCACTTTTTTTACAATTGTGTTACAAAACGCCGCTATTATGCGGATATTTTCAAAAAAACTGTTAACAAACCTGTTGATAATGTTGATAACTTTGCAATTTTTAAACTTTTGGTCCGCGATTATGTTAAGGATATTGCGGTAAATATTGTATTTTTTAAGAATAATACTTGAATATTCGCGAAAAAAACGGTATAATAGTGATGATAGACTGCAATGCATTTACGCATGCGCAGCAAGCCGAATCGGCTTTTTGAATCTGTTGCAAATGCCCGTGCGTACCGGCAGCTGTTTTGCCAGAGACGACGAGCCTTACGTCTCATTATTTTACCCTGTGGGTGAGACTGATATTTTTAGTATAAATGCCGGAGCAGGGCGGCGGAACGGAGATTTTTTTTATGGAAACAAAGTATAAGCGTATTCTCCTGAAAATCAGCGGTGAGGCGTTAGCCGGCGGCAAGGGAACCGGCTTGGATTTTGAAACGTTGGAAAACATTGCCAACGTGATTAAAAAGTGCAATGAAGAAGGTGTGGAAATTGCCATTGTAGTCGGCGGCGGCAACTTTTGGCGCGGCCGTTCCGGCGGCAATATGGACAGAACCCGTGCAGACCATATGGGCATGCTGGCAACGGTGATCAACTCGCTGGCCATGCAAAGCGCACTGGAGGCGGTCGGCGTACCGACACGTGTACAAACAGCCATTGAAATGCGGCAGATTGCCGAGCCTTACATACGCGGACGCGCTATCAGCCATCTGCAAAACCACAAGGTTGTTATTTTTGGCTGCGGTACGGGCAACCCCTTCTTTTCGACCGATACGGCAGCGGCGCTGCGCGCGGCGGAAATTGATGCCGAGGCCATTTTGCTGGCCAAAAAAGTGGACGCGGTTTACGACAGTGATCCTGCTAAAAACCCCAATGCAAAGCGGTTTGACAAACTGACATACATTGATGTGTTAAATAAAGGTCTGGGCGTTATGGATTCTACGGCCACCTCGCTTTGCATGGATAACAATATTCCAATTTTGGTTTTCGGACTGGATGATCCGCAAAATATCATCCGCGTGTTGTCCGGCGAAAAGATCGGTACGGTTGTATCGAACGGTTAAAATCAATTAAAAACAATCGGAATGGATTTTATTTTTACAAGAACGAGATGATAAGAAAGCAAACGAAAGGACGGTTTTACAATGTACGAGGATGTTAAAACAAAAATGGATAAGGCGATGGCCTCTTTGGAGAATGACTTTGCGGCAATCCGTGCAGGACGTGCCAATCCGGCTCTGTTAGATAAGATTACGGTGGATTATTACGGAACACCCACCCCGATTCCGCAGATCGGTTCTGTTTCCGTTCCGGAGGCGCGCATGCTGGTCATTCAGCCGTGGGACGGTTCTATTTTGGGCGAAATTGAAAAGGCCATTTTAAAGTCTGACCTGGGCTTAACCCCCAATAACGACGGCAAAGTGCTGCGCATTAACTTCCCCGCATTGACAGAGGATCGCCGTAAGGAGCTTGCCAAGGGCATTTCAAAACGTGCCGAAGAAGCTAAGGTTGTCATCCGCGGTGTGCGCCGTGATGCCATTGAAGCCTTTAAGGCGCAGAAGAAAAAGGGCGAAATTACCGAGGATGATTTAAAGGATGCCGAGACCGACATTCAAAAGCTGACGGACAGCTACATTAAGGATATTGACGCAACCGCAGCCAAAAAAGACAAGGAAATTATGGAAATTTAAAGGGGATTCCTTATGTTTAAAGGACTGACAAATAAAGCAAAGGCGCAACGGCTTTTGCACGAGATTGACCCGAACAATCTGCCGAAGCACGTGGGGATTATTATGGACGGCAACGGCCGATGGGCTAAAAAACGCGGTTTGCCGCGCAGCGCCGGGCATCGTGCCGGGGCACAAAATTTAAAGACCATTACCGAATTTGCCGGAGAAATGGGGATTCCCTACATCACGGCGTATGCCTTTAGTACAGAGAACTGGAAACGGCCGAAGGAAGAGGTTGACGCACTGATGCAGCTGCTTTTGGACTATCTGCGTGATAAAAACCAGCTGGCCGGTAAAAACGTTACCATTCGTGTGATTGGGGACAGAAGCGCTCTGTCGGATGAAATTAATCACGAGATTGACGTGGTGGAGGATTACACCAAGGACAGAGACGGCATGGTGCTGTATCTGGCCATTAATTACGGCGGCAGACAGGAGCTTGTCCGTGCCGTGCAAAACCTTTGCAGTGATGTGCAAAGCGGCATTTTCACGCCGGACGAGATAACCGAAGGCATGATTTCGGAGCGTGTGTATACAAAAGAAGTGCCGGAGGCGGATCTGATTATCCGCCCCAGCGGTGAATTGCGGCTTTCCAACTTTTTGCTTTGGCAGTCGGCCTACAGTGAATTTTGGTTTTCGGACATTAACTGGCCCGATTTTACCACGGCCGATTTTGCACGGGCTATTTTGGATTATCAAAACCGAAACCGCCGTTTCGGCGCGGTATAGATTTACATAGAGCGAAAGGAGAAAAGATGTGTCTAAGTTAAAAACAAGGCTGATCAGTGCATTGGTCGGTGCGATATTTGTGTTAGGCGTCATTTTTTCAACGCCGATTATTTTCCACATAGCTGTTGCGGCTACCTGCTTTTTGGTACTGTACGAGCTGCATGTGACATTTAAACAGGAAACCAAATGGCAACTGATTGTGCTGGATTATGTATTTGCTTTTGTCATGCTTTTGTCGCCGCTGTTTAAGCAGGACATTCAGCGTGAAACGCTGATGGCCTTTATGGCGCTTTACGTTATGCTTTTGCTCAGCCTCTCGGTTGTGTGGCACGAAAGTGTGAAGTTTACGGATGTTACACGTTCGTTTTTTATGCTTACATATGCGGTGCTTTTGCCTATGCATCTTACTTTTGTCCGTGCCATGGATATGGGCGTGGTACTGATCTTTTTACCGTTTTTGGGGGCTTGGATGCCGGACACGTTTGCATATTTTGCAGGCAGTCTGTTCGGCAAGCATAAGCTGATTCCTTCCATCAGCCCGAATAAAACGGTCGAAGGCTCTATCGGGGCGATTGTAGGTGCGCTTTTAATGTTCGGTGTGTATGGCTTGGTGGTTTCCGGCTGCTTCGGCTATCGGGTAAACTATCCGCTTTTGATGCTGCTGGCATTTTTATGCGGTATTATTGCGCAGTTTGGCGATTTGGCCGCATCGGTGATTAAACGGGAATGCAACACGAAGGATTTTGGTAATATCATTCCCGGCCACGGCGGCATTTTAGACAGGGTAGACAGTCTTTTGTTTGTGGCTCCGGTTGTGTATTATTTTTTACTGATGTTTGAGGTTGTGTACAAATGATGAACTTAACAATATTAGGCTCTACCGGCTCTATCGGCACGCAAGCGCTGGAGGTGGTGCGTGCGCTGGGAAATATATCGGTGCATGCACTGGGAGCAGGAAGCAATACGGCTCTTTTGGAAAAGCAGATTCGCGAGTTTAAGCCGCGTCTTGCCTGTGTGGCAGATGAAAAAAAGGCGAAGGAACTGGCCGTTTGTGTTGCCGATACGGACACCAAGGTGCTTACAGGCAGCCAAGGCATGGAAGAACTGGCCGCCGCGCCGGAGAGTGATACTGTTGTGGCAGCCATTGTCGGTCTGGCCGGACTGAAACCGGCGCTTGCGGCCGTGCAAAGCGGCAAACGGCTGGCGCTGGCCAATAAGGAAACACTTGTGGCCGCCGGTGATTTGGTGCGCCGCGAAATGAAAAAATCCGGGACGGCGCTTTTGCCGGTGGACAGCGAGCACAGTGCGGTGTTTCAGTGCCTGGAGGCTGTGCGCCGCGAAAGACGGACGGCAGAGCTAGCGCGCATTATTTTAACCGCATCGGGCGGTCCGTTTGCCGGAAAAACCAAACAGGAGCTGGAGGGCATTACACCCGAAGCGGCGCTAAAGCATCCCAATTGGGACATGGGTGCCAAAATTACGATCGATTCGGCCACTTTGATGAATAAAGGCCTTGAGGTGCTGGAGGCGGCGCAGCTTTTTGGTGTGACGGCAGATCGGATTGACGTTTTGGTACACCGACAAAGTATTGTCCATTCGATGATAGAACTGACAGACGGCGCTGTTTTGGCACAAATGGGGATTCCCGATATGAAGCTGCCGATTCAATATGCGCTGACATATCCCGATAGGCTGCCGATGCAGAATAACACACTGGATTTGGCCGCTGCCGGGACGCTGACCTTTGAAAAACCCGATACAGATACCTTCCGCTGTTTGGCGCTTGCGTATGAAGCGGCGCAGACGGGGCATACTATGCCTTGCGTTATGAACGGTGCAAATGAGGCGGCTGTATCGTTATTTTTACATAACAAGCTCCGCTTTTTGGAGATTGCAGAAAAAATTGAACAGGTTATGCAGCGACATACGCCTGTTGTGCATCCTACCTTGGAGGATATTTTAGAAGCCGATCGCTGGGCGAGAGAAACACTCTTTGCCTTGGCAGAAAGCTAGGCCTTTTAAGGACGATACGCCGAAAGGCTTTCATTTTTTAAAGTGAAAGGCAGATAGGGGGCTGAATCCCCGATGCCTAAGGAGGAACTATGACGACTTTTTGGACGGTGATAGCCGCCGCACTTGTTTTTTGCATTTTAATTTTTGTGCACGAGCTTGGGCATTTTATTTCGTCCAAGGCTTTGGGCATCCGTGTGCACGAATTTGCCATTGGTATGGGTCCTAAGCTTTTTTCCAAACAAAAAGGAGATACACTGTATTCAGTCCGCCTGCTGCCCGTAGGCGGTTTTTGCGCATTGGAGGGGGAAGACAGCGCATCGGAGGATGAAAAGGCGCTCTCTAACAAACCGGCATGGGTGAAGCTGATTGTGCTGGCTGCCGGATCTTTTATGAATTTACTTTTGGGACTTTTGCTGCTTTTTTGGCTGTACGGTACGGCGCAGGGCATGTTGATTCCGCAGGTTAAGACGGTGGAAGAAGGCAGCGCGGCGGCGACAATCGGGCTTAGACCAGGGGATGAAATTGTGAAGCTGGGCGGACGGCGGATTCACATTGCCAGCGATTTATACTGGGCAAAAAGCAAGCTGAACGCAAATGAGCCGACCGAAATTTGCGTGCGCCGCGGCGCAGAAAAACTGACGCTTAGCATAACACCGGAGGTGCAGCAAAGCGCGATGAGCTCCGGCACGCAGCTGAGCCTTGGGATTCAGCTGGCCGAAGCGAAAAACAACTTTTTTATGACGATTAAAACCGGGTTTTACAGCACAGTGTTTTATGCACGTGTTGTGCTGGAAACGTTGGTTGACCTTCTGCGCGGACGTGTGGCTGTCAGCAGCATGTCCGGCCCGATCGGGATTGTTTCGGAAATCGGATCGGCCGTAAAGGAAACGGCACAGACAGGCTGGGAGGGCTTTTTGAATTTATTGCAGCTTACCGTGCTTTTAACCATTAATTTAGGTGTGTTTAACCTGCTGCCGATTCCGGCACTGGATGGCGGCCGCATCTTTTTTGTGCTGGTGGAGGTCATTCGCCGTAAACCCCTGCCGCCCGAAAAAGAGGGCATGGTGCACATGATTGGCTTTGCGCTTTTGATTTTGCTGTCACTGTTTGTGGCATACATGGATGTGCTTAGGTTATTATAAAGAAAACTGTAACGGAAGAAAGGAATTTTCATAATGGGTAAAATTCAGGTTCTGGATCAATCCGTTTCCAATAAAATAGCGGCCGGTGAAGTGGTAGAACGTCCGGCTTCGGTTGCAAAGGAGCTTTTGGAAAATGCGCTGGATGCCGGTGCGACACACATTACGGTGGAGATTAAAAACGGCGGTATTACTTATATCCGCGTGAGTGATAACGGCTGCGGCATGTCGCGCGAGGATGTGCCGGTTGCGCTTTTGCGTCATGCAACCAGTAAAATTGCAGGCGCGGAGGATTTGGACGCCATCTCGACATTGGGGTTTCGCGGTGAGGCGCTTTCCAGCATTTGCGCCGTGAGCAAGCTGGAAATTTATACGCGCACGGCCGAGGAAGAAACGGGCACGCATTTGCTGGCAACAGACGGTCATGTGCTGGAGTGTGACGAGGCAGGCTGCCCGACGGGCACGACCGTGGTTGTGCGCGATTTGTTTATGAATGTCCCGGCACGGATGAAGTTTTTGCGAAAAAACTATACAGAGGCAGGGTATATTACCGATATTGTAAATCGGCTTGCCCTGGCGCATGCCGAGGTTTCGTTTCGCCTGATAACGGATGGCAAAGAAACACTGTTTACAACCGGCGATTCGGATTTGCTGGGTTGCATTTATGCCATCTACGGTAAGGATATGAAAAACAATATGCGTCCGGCAAGCTACAGTGACGGCGGCGTAACGGTGGAGGGCTTTTGCGCCACCGGTGCGAGCGCGCGGCCGAACCGAAGCATGCAAAGCTTTTTTGTGAACGGGCGATATATTAAAAGTCCGCTGCTGACACGTGCGGTGGAGGAAGGCTATAAAAACGAATTGGTCAGCGGCCGATTTCCTTCTTGTGTGCTTTTAATCACGCTGCCGCCTTCGCTTGTGGATATTAACGTGCATCCCACGAAGCTGGAAGCTAAGTTTGCCAACGAAAAGGCCGTGTATCACTGTGTATATTGGGCGACGAAAAATGCATTGTACCAAAAGACAGAGGTTTCGGCGGTGACGCTTGCGGCTGAGGAAGAACCGCAGGCGGCGGAAAACGAAAAAACATCGGAGGCTGCTGCGGCAAAAAGGGCGATTGAGGAAGCGGCTCCGATTGCCGCCAAGGCCAGTATGCGTGAAGCGGCGCTTTGGCCGCAGAGAGAAACGAAAGAGGAAAAAGCCCCGTTTGTTTGGCGCGGTCTGACGGATAAAACAGAACCGCGGCAGGAGGCGGTGCGCTTTGAAATCGGGCACAAGACCGCAAACGAAACGGCAGCACAGACAAAGCCGCGGCCGGTTGAGTTGACACAAAAACAAGAAGCGGCAGCCTTTGTGCAGCCGCAGACCGAGACACAGTCTGTTGAGCCGATGACGGTTCAAACAGAAGCACAGACGGCCGCAATGCCGGCAAAGCCGATGCCGCAGACAAACGAAACGATACCGGCAGCGCCGCCCAAGCCCGAAGCGCCGACATATCGTATTTGCGGACAAGTCTTTCATACATATATTATTGTGGAAAAAGATAATGAAATGCTGATGATTGACCAGCATGCGGCACATGAGCGCTTACGCTATGAGGAGCTTTTAAAGCAATATGAAGGACGCAGCGTACATGCGCAAATGCTGCTTTTGCCTGTTACCATTCGTTTGACGGCTACGGAAATGGCACTGTTTACCGAATATCAGTCTATGCTGGCCGATATGGGCTTTGAGGCAGAATTATTCGGAGAAAAGGACGTTATTTTGCGCGGCGCGCCGGAAGCGCTGGACGAACAGATGCTTTCATCCCTGTTTTTAGAGGTGCTGGGGCATTTGGGTGATAAAAAGAAGGATGCGCGCAGCGAGCGTGCACAGCGTGCACTTTATACCATTGCGTGTAAAAGCGCCGTTAAGGCCGGTAAAGAGTTGACAGAGGCGGAAACACGCACACTTTTGGATGCTGTTTTTGCACTGGGACCTGTGAATACCTGTCCGCACGGGCGACCGATTACGGTGGCGCTCACGCGCGGTTTTATTGAAAAGCAGTTTAAACGAATTGTGTAGGAGAGCGTGATGAAACAAATTCTTGTAGTGGCCGGGCCGACGGCAAGCGGCAAAACAGGGCTTGCGGTTTCGCTTGCAAAGCAGTATGGCGGCGAAGTGATTTCGGCCGATTCCATACAGATCTATCGGGATTTAAACATTGCCAGCGCAAAGCCGACAAAAGAGGAAATGCAGGGGATTCCCCATCATCTGATTGATTTTGTATCGCCGTTTTCGGGCTTTTCGGTAGCGGACTACGTCAAGCAGGCAAGGGCGTGTATTGATGATATCAGTGCGCGCGGCCGTCTGCCGATTGTGGCCGGGGGAACGGGACTGTACATATCCTCCTTGGTGGATAACATTGAATTTGCCGAAGAATCGCCGGATGGCGCTGTTCGGGATCGTTTATGGCGTGAAAAAGAAGAACAGGGCATTGAATCGCTGTATCGGCGGCTGGAGTCAATTGACCCGGAGGCAACCGCAAAAATTCATCCGCATAATGAAAAGCGCGTGATTCGTGCGCTTGAAATATTTGAAACGACGGGCATGACCATGACGGAACAAAATCGGCGTTCGCGTAGGAATCCGCCGCCGTTTGATGCCTTTATGCTTGCGCTTTCGCCGCCGCGTGAGGTGCTTTACGAGCGCATTAACCGCCGCGTGGACACCATGGTGGCAGAGGGCTTGTTTGAAGAAGCGGAAAAGCTGCAACAAAAAGGAATTACACGAGATTTGCAATGCATGCAGGGCATTGGCTATAAAGAGGTTTTTGACTATTTGGACGGCTTATGTACGCGTGAGGCCTGCATTGAAACCATTAAGCAGGCGACGAGGCGCTATGCCAAACGACAGTTGACATGGCTGCGGCGTGACGCGCGCTATCATTGGCTGAACCCCGAAGATGAAGGGGCAACAAAAGCTGTTTTGGAGGCTTTTACATGGAAGAACCCATCACAATAACCGGCACCGTGGTTGAGGTGATTTATTTTAATAAGGAAAACGGCTACAGCATTTTCGATTTGCAGACGGAGGATCAGGACGTGATTACCTGCACGGGTACGCTGCCTTTTGTTACGCCCGGCGAGACGCTTACCGTGCTGGGCGGCTGGCACTATCATCCCAGCTACGGAAAACAGCTGAAGCTGACGGGCTTTGTACGGCCGGAGCCTGGCTGTGAAGCGGAAATTATCAGCTTTTTGGCATCGGGCTTAATTCCCGGTGTGCGGCGCGCTACGGCAGAAAAGCTGGTGAAACGCTTTGGAGCCGATACGCTGCACGTGATAGCCGATACGCCGGAACGTTTGGCGGAAATTAAGGGCATCAGCGAAAAAAAAGCGTTTGAAATTCAGCGCGCCTATTTGGAAACTAAGGATTTGGAACAATTGATTATGTTTATGCAAAAGCATGGACTTTCTACAAGCTATGCCATGCAGCTGTACGATTTATACGGCAGCCGCGCCGTGAGCCGATTGGAGGAAAACCCCTACCTTTTGTGCGAGCAGCTGCGCGGCGTCAGCTTCCGTACGGCCGATACACTGGCAAAAGGCCTGGGTGTGCGGTCGGGCGATGAAAACAGAATCCGCGCCGGGATTCGCTATACATTGCTCTATAGTGCGTTTTCGGGCGGACATACCTATCTTCCGCGTGACATTTTAATCAGCACGTCCGCACGGATGCTGGAGGTGGACGAGCTTTCGGCCGAAAATGCGTTGGTGGCACTTTTGGCGGACGGTACACTGCTGCGTGATGAAGTGGGCGGACAGGAAGCTGTTTTTTTGCCGGAGCTTTATTATGCCGAGCATAACGTAAGTGAACGGCTGGCGGCCATGGCAAGCCGCACGAAGGAAGCGGATTTAACCGAACGGCAGCAGGCCGAACAGGAGATTGCAGCGCTGGAGGAAGAGGAGCATTTAACCCTGGCGCCCATGCAGCGTGAGGCGGTGCAAACAGCGCTCGGTGCAGGGTGTACCGTTATAACGGGCGGACCGGGCACAGGTAAAACAACGGCGATTCGGTTTTTAATTGCCGCGCTGCGCCGCCGCAAGAAAAAGATTGCGCTTTGTGCGCCGACGGGGCGCGCTGCCAAGCGTATGAGTCAGCTTTCGGGCTTTGAAGCCAAAACCATTCACAGGCTTTTGGAGGTTGGTTATTCGGGCGGAGATGACATGCTGCGCAGCTATGCGAAAAATGAGGAAGACCCTTTGACGGATGACGTGGTGATTGTGGACGAAGCCAGCATGGCGGATGTGCTGTTGCTGGATGCTTTGACGGAAGCACTGAAAAAGAAAGCACAGCTGATTTTGGTCGGCGATTCTGACCAGTTGCCGCCGGTGGGTGCCGGTAACGTTTTAAAGGATGTCATTGCCTCCGGTCGTGTGCCGGTTGTGCGGCTTTCCACGGTGTTTCGGCAGGCGGAGGAGAGCATGATTGTGACCAATGCCCACCGCATGAACCATGGTGAAGAACCGATTTATAACCAAAAGGACAAGGACTTTTTTTTGGTTTCGGCTTTGGGTGCCGAGGGCATAACGGCAAGGCTGGTGGACTTGGTTCAAAATCGCTTGCCTAAGGCCTATGGCTTTGACCCCATGCGCGATATTCAGGTGATTTCGCCCATGAAAAAAACGGCCGTTGGGGTGCTCGCTTTAAACAAGGCGCTGCAAGAGGCGTTAAATCCGCCGCAAAAGGGAAAACGCGAACGCATCGGCACCATGCGCACCCTGCGTGAAGGCGACAAGGTGATGCAAATTAAAAACAATTACGACCTCCCCTGGGAATCGTTAACCGGCGGTGCGGACGGCAGCGGTGTGTATAACGGGGATATCGGTATGATTGAAAGCATTGAAAGCGACTGTGTGAGCGTTATTTTTGATAACGAACGCCGCGTGATTTATAAAATCCCCATGCTGGACGAGTTGGAGCATGCGTATGCCATTACCGTGCATAAAAGTCAGGGGAGCGAGTTTCCTGCCGTGGTGATGCCTGTGTTTCACGGTGTACCGCGGCTGATGACGCGCAACCTGATTTACACGGCGGTGACGCGTGCGGCAAAGCTGGTGGTGCTTGTGGGGCAAAAAAGCGCGGTAAAAACCATGATAGACAACAACTTTGAAGAAAAACGCTATTCGGCATTGGCCGAATGGCTTTCGTAGGGGCATGCATATGGATAATCAAATTACATATCCTTATATAGAAGAATTTTTAAATAATCTGCTGCCGCCGACGGACGCGTTTTTGTGCGAACTGGAGGCAGCGTGCAGAACGGAAAACATCCCGGCGGCCGTGCGCCCCACGGCGCGGCTTTTATATGCACTGGCGGCCGTAAAACAGCCGCAAACGGTGCTCGAAATCGGTACGGCGGCCGGGTTCTCGGCGTTGAACCTTTATTTGGGAAGCGGCAAAAGGGCGCAGATTGTGACGATTGAAAAGGATGAAGAGCGCTTTTTGACGGCGCGGCAGAATTTTAGGTGCTATGGCGCGCTTGGTCACATTAAACCGATTTGCGGCGATGCAGAGGAGGAAATCTGCCGTCTGGATTATCGGTTTGACATGGCTTTTATTGATGCGGCCAAGGGTGCCAGCCTGCGTTATTTTGAATTAATCCGCCCTAAAATGAAGCCGGGCGGCCTGATTGTGACGGATAATGTACTGTACGGCGGCCGCACGGCAGAAAACGGTATACCGGCGCATAAGCACAGAACAGGTGTGTGCGCCATGCGTGAATATTTACGGTTTTTGTGTCACACACCGGGACTTATCACCTCGGTACTCCCCGTGGGGGATGGTGTGGCGCTGACGGTTTTGGAACAGGAGACGTGAAGCATGTTTGTAATAGCAGGACTCGGCAATCCCGGAAGGCAATATGACAATACGCGCCATAACATAGGCTTTATCAGCATGGATTATTTGGCGGCCAAAACGGGCATTGCAATCAACAAAATTAAATTTAAAGCCTTGATGGGTGAGGGACGGATAGCGGGCGAAAAGGTTCTTTTGGTAAAGCCGCAAACGTTTATGAATCTTTCGGGTGAAAGCCTGGGTGAAATTATGAGTTTTTATAAGCTGCCGCCCGAACAGCTTTTGGTGATTTATGACGATGTCTGCCTGGATGCCGGGCGGATTCGGATTCGCGCCAAAGGCTCGGACGGCGGCCACAACGGTATGAAATCCATTATCTATCACCTGCAAAGCGATGCGTTTCCACGCCTTCGCTTGGGTGTGGGAAAAAAGCCGCCGGAATATGATTTGGCAGACTGGGTGCTGGCCAAATTTACGGATGAACAAATTAAAACCATGGCGCAAGCGGTTGACCTGGTACCCGATATTGTAACGGAAATCGTGCAAAACGGCACAGCCGGGGCTATGAATCGCTTTAACGGCATAAAATAAACTGACGGAATGAGCAGCTATGTTTGAAACAATTTTAAATAAAAAAAAAGAATGGAAACAGCTGAACCAATACTTTGGCGAAGGCATTTCACCGCTTTCTGTCACAGGGCTGACCGAACAGGCCAAAGCACATGTGACAGCGCATTTGTGCGCCCAAAAACAAACCGGCGCCATGGTGGTGTGTGACAGCGATTATTCGGCACGCCGCTTTTGCGAAGCGCTTCGCTTTTTTACGGAAGCGGAAAGCATTTATTACCCATCGAAAGAGATTGAATATTATAAGGTCGATGCCAAAAGCAACGAACTGGAGGCACAGCGTCTGGCCGCTCTCGGCCGCTTGGCCGAGGAAGGGGAACAGGCCGTTTTTGTGCTGGGTGTTGATGCACTTTTGCAATTTGCGGCCGATTTTGCAGCCTTTCGGCAATCCATCATTACATTGGAAGATGGCGGCAGTTATCACGTGGAGACGCTTTTGGAGCAGTTGACGAATCTGGGCTATGTACACGAGGATATGGTCGAAGCACGCGGTCAGTATTCGGTGCGCGGCGGCATTGTGGATGTTTATCCCCCGGCAGCCGAAAATCCGTACCGTATTGAATTTTTCGGGGAAGATATTGACTCCATCCGTGAATTTGACCCGATTATGCAAACATCGGTGCAGCGGCTGGATGCAATTAAAATTGAAGCGGCACGGGAGCAAACGGCCGGCACAAAGGGGCATCCTTGTGTGGCCGATTACATTGCGGATGAAGCCATTGTGTTTTTTGATGAGCCGGAACGAATCCGCGAGCGTGCCGAGGGTTATTTGTGGGATATTAACGAAACGGTTGCCGCGCTTTTGGAAAAAGGCGTGATAGAGGAGGCAAAGCCTTCATATATTCATGACTATCAAAAGGTACTGGAAAAGCTTTTACAGCACAACTTTGTGGGGCTGTTTACTTTGCCGCAATCCACACAGGATTATCGCCCGAAAATGATTGTGAATATTACCGGGCACGATATTAACACCTATTCCGGCCATCGCGATATGCTTTATGTGGATGTGGAGGATTGGCTGAAGCAGGGATTTGCCGTCTGTATAGCGGCTTCTTCGGCCTTGCAGGCAGAAGCGCTGTTTCGCGAATTTTCGGAGCTGGATTTTCCGGCCTTTTTATCCAAAAATCCGGATGAGGCAGTGGCCGGACGTGTTTTGATTACGGAAAAAGCCTTAAAAAGGGGTATTTTATACCCCGAATCCGGCCTTGTCCTGCTTTCGGACAGTGAAATTTTCGGACGTGAAACGAGAAAAGCACGGCGTAAAAAAGCACCCAAGGGGAACAAATTAAAAAGCTTTGACGATTTGGATATCGGGGATTATGTTGTGCACAGCACGCATGGTATCGGGCAGTATGTGGGGCTTGATACGCTGACGGTGGAAGGGCATTTAAAGGACTATCTTAAAATTAAATATGCAGGGGATGATTTTTTATATGTCCCCTGTGACCAGCTGGAGCTTTTGCAGAAGTATATCGGCAAAGAGGCGCGTGTGCGCCTTTCCAAAATGGGCGGCGCCGATTTTGGCCGTCAAAAGGCGCGTGTAAAAAAATCCACCATGGAGTTGGCGCAAGGCTTAATTCAGCTTTATGCGGCGCGACAGGCTTCTAAGGGCTATGCCTACACGCCCGATACAACATGGCAAAAGGAATTTGAGGATCGGTTTCCCTATGAGGAGACGGATGACCAGCTGACAGCCATCCGCGAAGTGAAGGAGGATATGGAAAGCGCACGGCCGATGGATCGCCTTTTATGCGGCGATGTGGGCTATGGCAAGACGGAAGTAGCGTTGCGCGCGGCCTTTAAGGCCGTACAGGATTCGAAGCAGGTGGCCTATCTTGCCCCCACAACGGTTTTGGCGCTGCAGCACTATAACACCTTTGTAAGCCGTATGAAGGATTTCCCCGTGCGTGTGGAGCTTTTAAGCCGTCTGATTTCGCAAAAAGAGCAGTCAGCTGTTTTAAAACGGCTGAAAAACGGTGAAACGGACATTGTCATCGGCACACATCGTCTGTTGGGGAAGGATATAGAATTTCACGATTTGGGGCTTTTGGTAATCGACGAAGAACAGCGTTTTGGCGTAAAGCATAAAGAACGCATTAAAGAAATGAAGCATAATGTAGATGTGCTGACCCTTTCGGCCACGCCGATTCCGCGAACTCTGCACATGTCTATGATAAACATTAAGGATATGAGCGTGCTTTCCGAGCCGCCGCAGGATCGGTACCCCGTTTCGACCTATGTGGTGGAATATAACCCCGTCATTATCGAAAATGCCATTAAAAAGGAACTGTCACGCGGGGGACAGGTGTACTATCTGCATAATCGGACGCAGAGCATTTCTGCCTGCGCGCGCCGTTTGGCCGAGAGCATCCCAGGCGCACGGGTGCGCTTTGCACACGGGCAGATGGATCCCGAAACACTGGAGGATGTTATGCTGCAAATGCAGGCCGGGGAGATTGATATTTTGGTTTGTACCACCATTATTGAAACCGGCTTGGATATTCAAAACGTAAATACCATGATTGTAGAGGATGCCGACCGTTTGGGGCTGGCACAGCTCTATCAGCTGCGCGGCCGCGTGGGACGCAGCAATCGGCGCGCATTCTGCTATTTAACCTATCGGCGTGATAAGTCCCTGAGGGAAGAGGCCGTTAAGCGCCTTTCGGCCATACGGGAATTTACGGAGTTTGGCTCCGGCTTTAAAATTGCCATGCGTGATTTGGAAATCCGCGGTGCCGGTAATCTTTTGGGCGCCGAGCAGCACGGCCATATGGAGACGGTTGGATATGATATGTATTGCCGCCTTTTGGAAGAATGTGTAAATGAATTGCAGGGACGTCCGGCAACGGAAGAGGACTGGGAGCCGCAGCTGGATTTTGAGGCGGATGCTTATATCCCGGCTACTTATATCCGCAATCACAGACATCGGCTGGAATTTTATAAAAAGATTGCCGCGGTGGCAAATGAGGAGGACAGCCGCGATACGGCGGATGAACTAATCGACCGCTTTGGCGAATATCCTGCCTGTGTGGGCAATTTGCTGTTGGCGGCCGAGTGCAAAGCCTTGGCCAAGCAAACGGGTATTGCACAGATTACCATGCGTGACAATAACATCCTGTTTTACTTTAAAAACAGCTTCGACCCGGCGCTGATTGCACAGTTAATCGGTGCATATAAGGGAAAAATTTTGCTTTCGGCAGGTCAAAAGCCATATTTTTCGTATCGTCTGACGGATGCAGAGAAAAAAACCTTACTTGTCAGTATTAAAAGTTTGTTACAAGCCTATAAAGACTTGCACAATAGAGAAAAGTAGTGTATAATAGATATGACATGCTGTATTTTCTTGTTTTTGGCAGAATTTTTACGGCGTACAGCCGATTATGACAGCGTACGAGATTAAAATTACCGGCTGATGTCTTGGCCGGAGGAGGAGTGTTGACCTTGAAGAACATGAAGAAAATTGCCGCCGTGCTTTGCATACTGAGCGTTTTGCTGGGTGCATCCGGCTGCGGAAAATTGCAGATTTCCAGAGAGATTGCTAAGGTGAACGGCCGCATAGTAACCAAAGCGGAATATCTGTATTACTTAGAAAATGTAAAACAGCAGATGCTGCAAAAGTCCGGCACGCAGGATACAACAGGCTTTTGGGATGCTGAAATTGACGGCGAGAAAGCCAGCGAAGCAGCCAAGAAAAAAGCACTGGAGGAAATGCTCCGTGTTGAAATTGCTTGCGTAAAGGCAGAAGAAAAAGGCTTATCGGCCTCGGCAGACGAGATTAAGCAAATTCGTGCAACCGTGAAATCGACAGACAAGAACACGAAAACGCAGATTACATCGTTAAAGAACAAAACCGGCTTGTCGGACGATCAGCTGATTGCACTTTTAACTAAAACATCGCTGGCCAATGCGTTTGCAAGTGATGTGAACCAAAACGATCCGGAGGCTTTGGTGCCCACCGAGCAGGAGATTGCAGAAGCGTATGAGCGTGACTATGTACACGTTAAGCACATTTTGATTAAGAGCGAAGCAGACAGCACCGATACGACGGCCGCAGACAGCGGCGATGCCGATGCAAGTGCAAGCGCAGAGCCGACCGCAACACCCGACCCCGAAGCTGTGAAGGCAGAGCGCAAGGCGCTGGCAGCCGAGGTGCTTGAAAAAGCAAAGGCCGGTCAGGACTTTGACGCATTGGTCAAAGAGTACGGCGAGGATCCCGGCATGGAGCAGTCGCCGGACGGCTACACCTTTACCAAGGGCACCATGGCAGCAGAATTTGAAACGGCATCCTTTGCGCTGAAGGTCGGCGAAATTTCTGATTTGGTTGAAACCAGCTTTGGATGGCATATTATTAAAAAGTATGACTTGCCCAAATCCGGTGAAGATTATGACAATGCCATGCAGACCATTAAGAGCACACTTTCGCAAGATAAGTACAACGCTTTGGTTGACAGCTATAAGAGCGATATGACCATTGACATCCGTCAGAATGTGGTTGACGGCATTAAAGTAAAATAATAAAAGAACATGTAAAACAAGGTACGGCAAAAGCCGTACCTTGTTTGAGCGTGTCGATGTTTCGACACGCTTCAAGTCGAAATCTCTCTTCGAGAGCTTTCGCTTGAGAATAAGGGCTTTCGCTCGCGCGGCGCTTACCGCGCCAGCCCATTATAGGAGCGGTTTTTGCGGTACACGCCCGCGAAAACCGCATTTTTAAGTCAGAGGGGAA
>UQYH01000010.1 GCA_900545185.1 uncultured Eubacteriales bacterium
GCCAAAGGCGTTATGAGGGCGCTTGCAACCGAATAGCCGACGCGAATGTGACCTTTTGCGATAAAGGAGGAATGACGGAGCATATGACTGATTTTTCTGCAAAGAAAAATCGGAACGGAGCGAAGTCCATTCCGACGTGGCGAACCATAGAGATGTTTGTGCCGCAGGCACACTCGCAAAAAGGTGATAGCGACAGTGAGCCGTAGTGAGCGCGCTTGCAAGCGAACAGACGAGCCGAGCGTGCCTTTTTGCGAAAGAGGAGGAACGACGGAGCATATGACTGATTTTTCTGCAAAGAAAAATCGGAATGGAGCGAAGTCCATTCCGACGTGGTGCCGCTGACCGGACTTGAACCGGTACGGGATTGCTCCCACGGGATTTTAAGTCCCGGGTGTCTGCCAATTCCACCACAGCGGCAAAGAATACAATATCTTTAACACTCTTATTGTACCACGAATACCGATATTTGTCAAGCATTTTTATCAGAATCTTGTCGGTATTATTTTTGTCATATCACAGCATCAAATACATAAACGGGGCTGCGCAGGCAACCCCGTTTAAACCGTACAAGTTTCTATTTTTCCCAAGTTTTTATTTTTCCATAGCAGAGCCGGTTGCCAAATCATACAAAGCTTCAATCTCTGCCGAGGGCTTTTTATCCAAAAGCGTTACCACGATGGCCGCCAGACCGCCCAGAATAAAACCGGGAATAATTTCGTAAATACCCATTTGCGAAAGGAGCACCAGCCAAAGAATATCGACAGCCGCACCCACAACAATACCGGCGATTGCGCCTTTGTAGGTAAAGCGCTTCCAAAACAGCGAAAGCAGCACAACCGGTCCGAAAGCCGCGCCGAACAAGCCCCAGGCGTTTTCAACCATTGCCATAATGGCTCCGGCACCATCGCCCCTGCTGCCGGCGATAAAGTAAGCCACAACGGAAACAATCAGCACAACAATACGGCCGACCCATAAAAGCTCCTCATCAGATGCATCCTTGCGGAACAGCGGTTTGTAAATATCACTGGTAAAGGAGGATGAAGCCACCAAAAGCTGTGAATCTGCCGTAGACATGGAGGCTGCAATAATAGCCGCCAGCAAAATACCGGCAATAAACGGCGGAAACAGATCGCGCGCCAGCTTTACAAACACCATCTCCTGCTGACCGGCCATCAAAAGCGCTTCGCCGATTAAAATACGGCCGAAGATTGCAATACAAATGGTTGCGGCAAGCGAAATGATAACCCAAACAATGGCAACCGTTGCCGATTTTTTGACCATAGACGGCTTTTCGATCGACATAAAGCGCACAATAATGTGCGGCATACCGAAGTAGCCCAAGCCCCATGCCAAGCCGGAGATAATGTCCTTCCAGCCGGCCGAGAAAAAGTCGGCAACAAAGGCATAGGTCTGTTCCTCGCCGCCGATGTTTGCTTTATACACCTCTTGCAGCACACCAAAATCCAGTTTTTTGGTAGCCACAATTAAAAGGGGAACCGCCAGCAGGGCAACAAGCATAAGCAGCCCTTGAAAGAAGTCCGTCCAGCAAACGGCTTTAAATCCGCCTAAAAACGTATAAATAATGATGATGGCGGCAAAAATTGTGAGTGCCAGCTGCGGATTCAGGTTCGGCATCAGCGTTGTAAAAACCTTTGCACCGGCCGCAAAGCCCGAAGCCACATACAGCGTAAAGCTCAGCAAAAAGACGACGGCGCAGGTTACGCTCAGCACATGATTTTTAGCCAAAAAGCGGTTGGATAAATACTGCGGTACCGTGATGGCATCCCCGGAAGCCTCTGAGAACTTACGAAGCCGTTTTGCCACCAAAATCCAGTTGAGTGAAGTACCGATGGCAAGACCGATACCGATCCAGGCCTTACCGAAGCCGAAGGCCAGAATACTGCCCGGCAAGCCCATTAAAAGCCATGCGCTCATATCGGATGCCTGCGCGCTCATAGCCGTAACCCACGGCCCCATTTGACGGCCGCCCAAAAAGTAATCTTTCTCGCCGCTCTCTCCCTTTGCTTTAAAGAAAAAGTATACGCCGATTCCCAGCATTGCAATGAAATACAGAATAAATGCAAATAATTCCATAATTCTTGCCCCCCTTATTCATTTTTTTGTATTCTGTCAGTTCGGCAAAACATAAAACAAAATGGAAAAATACTGTAAAATGCTCCCTGCCAGCACAAACAAGTGCCAAACACCGTGCATATAAGGCACATTTTTCATTTTGTAAAATATTGCGCCGATGGTATACGCCACGCCGCCCAGAACCAAAAGCAGCATAGCATTAAACCCAATGGCAACCGCCATGGGCTTTATGGCAATAATAATCAGCCATCCCATGGCAATGTAACACACCATGGAAAAGCGTTTAAATTTTTCAATACTGATGGCATTTAATGTAACACCCAGCACCGTAAAGCCCCATATAATGCCGAAAATCGTCCAGCCGAAAGCGCCCTTTAAGGTGACAAGCGTAAAAGGCGTATATGTTCCGGCAATTAACAAAAAGATGGAGCAATGGTCAAAAATACGAAAAATACTCTTCACCTTTTCGTTTGTAAAGGCATGGTACAGGGTGGACATGGTGTACAAAAGTATCAGCATGGCGCCGTAAATAGACGCAGAAACCACCGCGGCCGCGCTGCCGTACAGCGCCGCCCAAACAATGGCAACGGCTGTACCGGCCACGGCCAGCACTGCACCGATGCCATGTGTGATTGAGTTAACCAATTCTTCTTTTAATGCAGTTGAAATACGCATAAACAATTACTCCTCAAAATCAAATTCATCGTTCATGCGGCTTTTAAATTCTTCAAACGCCATATCCAGCTCTGCTTCGTCCTCCACAAAAAGCAGTGTTTCGTTGCCTTCTTCATCGGTCTGAAGCGTAAAGATTAACACTTCGTCCGCTTCGCCGGCCGCAACCTCTTCCTCTGTCGGAATTAACACAACATAGGTTTCACCGTTAAAGGGGAAAGAGTCGATATGCTCAAACTCGTGCTCGTTTCCGTCCTCATCCAAAAGCGTTACAATGGAAGCCTCTTCTTCCGCAGCCTCATCATGGCGTTTTTCTTCAAAATCACTCATTTTCATCCTCCTTTCCTTTTTCATATATACAGGTTCAGACAGCGCCTGCATACGTAGCCTTACCGCATGACGTATTTAAATACATGCTATCTAGTATTCAAAACTATTTTACCACACCATTTAAACTACGTCAAGCGGTATAGGAAAAATTCATGAATTTGTCATAAATCCGTTTTTATTGATACAGCTTCATATTTTCTTCGACCTTAGCCAGCATTTCGCGATACTTTTCGCCCTTTTGCCGTTCTTCTTCCACAACCTTTTCGGGCGCTTTGGCAATAAAGCCCTGGTTGTTCAGCTTGCCTTCAACGCGCTTAATCTCGCCCAGCAGACGGTCTTTTTCCTTCGTAAGGCGTGCCAGCTCTTTTTCTTTATCTACCAAATCATCCAGCGGCATAAAGATTTGCGCACCCGGCACAACACAGCTGACGGCATTTTGCGGCGGCGTAAAGCTTTCGTCTGCCACAATTGCCTCCGATGCACCGGCCAGCTTTTCAAAAAAGCCCGTGCCCTGTGCAAAAACAGACGGTTGATCTGTCTTAATATATACTTTTGCCTTTTTGGAAGGCGGAATATTCATTTCGCTGCGCTGATTACGAACGGCCTTTAAGGCTTCCATAATCTGCTCCATTTGCGCGGCTTCGTCGGCAAATGTGAGCGATACATCAAATTCCGGCCACGATGAAATGACAATGCTTTCACCCTCGTGCGGCAGCTTTTGCCAAATTTCCTCCGTAATAAACGGCATAAAGGGATGCAAAAGCTCCAGCGCGCCGGAGAGTACATACGAAAGGACGTATTGTGCGGCACGGTTCGACGGGCAATCTTCATCATACAGGCGCGGTTTAATCAGCTCGATGTACCAATCGCAAAACTCGTCCCAAATGAAGTCATACAGCTTGCTGACGGCAATGCCCAGTTCAAAGTGATCCAGATTATCCGTTACGGCCTGTACCAGCTGATTGTAGCGGTGTAAAATCCACTTATCCTCCAGCTTCAGCTCGTCTGCCGCCGGCAGCTTCCGATCCGTTACGGTCAGATTCATCAGCACAAAGCGCGAAGCGTTCCAAATTTTGTTGGCAAAATTGCGGCTGGCTTCAACGCGTTCGTCGGAATAACGCGTATCGTTACCCGGCGAATTGCCCGTTGCCAGCGTAAAGCGCAGTGCATCGGCGCCGTATTTATCAATAACCTCCAGCGGATCCACACCGTTCCCCAGAGATTTTGACATTTTCCGTCCCTGCGAATCGCGCACAAGACCGTGAATGAGCACATATTTAAATGGCTCCTTACCCATATGCTCCATGCCGGAGAAAATCATTCGGGCAACCCAGAAGAAGATGATGTCATAACCCGTTACCAACACACTGGTGGGGTAGAAGTACGCCAAATCCTCTGTCTGATCCGGCCAGCCCAGGGTAGAAAACGGCCACAGAGCAGAGCTGAACCACGTATCCAGCACGTCCTCATCCTGATGCACGAGTGCGCCGCACTTGGGGCAAACCTCCACATGCTCACGGCTGACCGTTGTTTCGCCGCAGGCATCACAGTAAAAGGCCGGGATTCGATGTCCCCACCACAGCTGGCGCGAAATACACCAGTCGTGTACGTTCTCCATCCAGTTAATATAGGTTTTTGAAAAACGTTCGGGCACAAATTGAATGGTGCCGTTTTTCACAACCTCCAGCGCCTTTTCGGCCAGCGGCGCCATTTTCACAAACCATTGACGGGAGGTAATCGGCTCTACCGTTGTGCCGCAGCGATAGCATTGTCCAACGTTGTGCACATGCGGCTCTACCTTTACCAAAAAGCCGCCTTCCTCCAAATCCTTTACAATTTGGCGGCGTGCTTCATATCGGTCAAGTCCCTGATATTTGCCACCGTTTTCGTTAATTTTAGCGTTATCGTCCAGTACCTTAATAATCGGCAGATGATGCCGTGCGCCAACCTCAAAGTCGTTCGGGTCGTGCGCCGGTGTAATTTTAACCGCACCGGTACCAAATTCTTTGTCTACATATTCATCCGCCACAACGGGGATTTCGCGGCCGACAAGCGGCAGAATCAGCATTTTGCCGACTAAGTGTGTATACCGTTCGTCATCCGGATGCACAGCAACCGCCGTATCGCCCAAAAGCGTTTCGGGACGGGTTGTGGCAATGACAAACGACTCGTCACTGTCCTTAACAGGGTAGCGGATGTGCCAGAAGTGACCTTCCTGCTCGGCATATTCAACCTCGGCATCCGAAAGCGCCGTAATACAGCGCGGACACCAGTTGATAATGCGTTCGCCCTGATAAATCAAGCCTTTTTCGTATAAGGTAACAAAAACCTCTTTAACGGCCTTAGAAAGGTTTTCATCCATTGTAAAACGCTCGCGCGTCCAGTCGCAGGAGCTGCCCAGCTTTTTCAGCTGATTAATAATCCGCGTGCCAAACTTATGCTTCCAGTCCCACACGCGCTCAATAAAGGATTCGCGTCCCAAATCGTAGCGTGTTAAGCCTTCTTCCTTGCGCAGGGTTTCTTCTACCTTAATCTGTGTGGCGATTCCGGCATGATCTGTGCCCGGTACCCACAGGGTTGCATAACCGGCCTTGCGCTTGTAACGAATTAAAATATCCTGCAGCGTTTCGTCCATGGCATGACCCATGTGCAGCTGCCCCGTTACGTTCGGCGGCGGAATGACTATGGTAAACGGCTCTTTATTCGGGTCGGGCTGCGGCGTAAAATAGCCTTTTTCCACCCAACCGCTGTACAGCCTGTCCTCCACCTCTTTGGGATTATATATTTTATCCAATTGCTCCGACATCAACTCTACCCCCTGCAATATAAATCATAGCGGCGCCGATAATGACAATCAGCATGCCCGCAATTTTAAAGCCATACAGCGCTTTTTCGTTTACTTCGCCTCCGTCTGCCGCTTTTGCAAGCACAGGCTTTGCCAAAAAGTTTACAATCGCGCCGATGACAATCAGTATCCAGCCCCAAACAATCATACCAAATCTCCTTTCTTTTTTTCGCCGGACGTATACTCTTTAAAACGCCGATCCTGCACAAAATACGAATATAAATATGTTGTGCCGGCCAGCAGCGCCAAAAGCGCCGAAATGCCCAGCAGAGTATTTTTGGCCGCTTCGTTCATAGATGGTATCAAAAGCACAAGGGACATAACCAAAAACAAAAATACCGTATTGCATTTACCGAAAATGTTTGACTTTACATAGGTTTTGCGCGTATATAAAAACGCACCGCCCACAATCATAATCAGCTCTTTCGCCACCAACAGGCCGATAAACCATACAGGCAAAAGCCGATCGAAAAACAGCGTAATCACCACGGCAAGCTGCATGCACTTATCCGCCAACGGATCGAGTACCTGTCCCAGCTTGGTTGTCATATGCAGTTTGCGCGCCAAATAGCCGTCTAATACGTCCGTTGCGCTGGCCGCCCAAAAAATTAAGGCAGAGGCAACATGCGCCTGCGGCTCCTTGCAGAACACCACCGCGTACAGCGGCACCAGCACCAATCGAAACAGAGTTAATATGTTCGGCAGATTCATTTTTGATTCACCACCCCTTGCTTCCTTTCAAATGCCGCCGTGTACCCAAAAGGCTCCACCGCCGCGGCCAAACGAAAGGGCGCACAAGCCCGAAGCTGAGGTGCGCGCCCGTATATTATAATAGGTATTCAAACTGTCCGTGCAGGTGCGTTTGTTATTGCAGCGCTTCACGCACCAAACGTTCTGCGGCTGCCAGCGCCTCATCGGCCTTGGCTGCGTTTTTACCGCCGGCCTGTGCCGAATCGGGACGGCCGCCACCGCCGCCGCCTGCAATTTTGGCAATTTCGCGAATGATATTGCCGGCATGTACGCCGCGCTCTACCGCCTGCTTGGTTGCCATTGTAACAAAGGTGACCTTGCCGCCGGATACATCGGCCAGTGCGATGAACGAGCAGGGCAGTTTTTCTTTAATCGAATCGCCCAAGGTCCGCAGTGCATCTACGCCTGCGCCCTCCAGCTTACCGGTGACAACCGAAACGCCGTCAACTAAAACCGCCGCATCAAGAAAATCACCGGCGGCGTTGTTTGCCATTTTGGCCGTCAGCGCTTCTGCCTGTGCGTTGGCTGCCTTTAAGTCCTCATGCAGAGCCTTGGCCTTTTGCGCCACATCGCGCGGTGCACATTTCAGCACACCGGCCGCTGCCTGCAATTCATCCTGAATGCTGTATAATTCCTTTAAAACGCCCAGTCCGGTTGTGCCTTCAATACGGCGCACACCGGCTGCAACGCCGCTTTCGCCCAAAATTTTAAACAGGCCGATTTCTGCCGTGTTATGCACATGGCAGCCGCCGCAAAGCTCCAATGAGTAATCACCCATGGTGACAACGCGGACAATATCGCCGTACTTATCGCCGAACATGGCCATAGCGCCCAAGGCTTTGGCATCGGCAATCGGCATATTCTTCCATTCTACCGGCATAGCCTTTAAAATGGCTTGGTTAACCTCCAGCTCAACCGCCTGCAAATCCTCTTGCGTAATGGGCTGTGTTAAGGTGAAGTCAAAACGCATGCGGCCGGCTTCAACCAGCGAGCCTGCCTGGCCGACTTCGGTACCGAAACGGTTTTGCAGCGCTTTTTGCAAAAGGTGCGTCACGCTGTGATTGCGTGATACCGCGGCGCGATAGTCTGCGTCTACCTCTGCCGTGAGCACATCATCCGTTTTCAGCTCACCTTCACATACCTTAATAATATGGTAATACTTGCCGTCGGCTGTCTTTTTCGTATCCAGCACCTGTGCGCGGCACATAGCGCCCGACAGCGTACCGATGTCTCCTACCTGGCCGCCGCCTTCACCGTAAAACGGCGTGGTATCCAAAACAACAATGCCTTCGCCCGGCTCGGCCAGGGCTTCAACCTGTTCCTGTCCGCTGATAACGGCCAGCACCTTGGCTTCGGCTTTCAGTGTATCATAACCGACAAAATCGGTAATCGGCATATTGGCCAAAAGGTCGGCAATTTTATCATCCCAGCCGACTTCGCCCATTTTGGCACGTGCGGCACGTGCACGACTGCGCTGCTCGTCCATCTCGCGGTTAAAGCCTTCTTCGTCCACCTCAATGCCCTTTTCTGCCAAAATTTCACGGGTCAGGTCGATGGGGAAGCCGTACGTATCATATAATTTAAAGGCCTGCGCGCCGGAGAACAGCGAAGTATCTGCCGGGTCACGCTCTTCAATAAAGCTGTTTAAAAGCTGCACGCCTGCATCAATCGTTTGCATAAAGCGTTCTTCCTCCAAACGGATTACGCTTTTAATCATATCGCGGTTTTCTGCAAGTGCAGGATAAGCGTTTTTCGATTCGTTAATGACCGTATCGGCCAGCTCGGTTAAAAAGGCATGCGTAATACCCAGCAGCTTACCGTGACGAGCGGCACGGCGCAGCAAACGGCGCAGTACATAGCCGCGGCCTTCGTTAGAGGGACGCACACCGTCCGACACCAAAAATACGGTGCTGCGGATATGGTCTGTTACAACGCGGACGGAAACATCCGTCTTTTCGTCCTTTCTGTATTCCACACCGGCCATCTCGCAAACCTTTTCGGATATGCGGCGGATGGTGTCCACATCAAAGAGCGAGTCAACGTCCTGCATAATGCAGGCCATACGCTCAAGCCCCATACCGGTATCGATATTCGGATGCGCCAGGGGCAGATATGTTCCGTCCTCCTGACGGTCGAACTGTGTAAAAACCAAGTTCCAAAATTCCACAAAGCGGTCACATTCGCAGCCAACGTGGCAATCCGGAGAGCCGCAGCCCTTTTCGGGTCCGCGGTCAAAATAAAGCTCAGAGCAGGGGCCGCAGGGGCCTGTTCCGATTTCCCAAAAGTTATCCTCTTTGCCCATGCGTACCACATGGTCGGGCGATACGCCGATTTCCTTTGTCCAGATTTCAGCAGCCTCGTCATCCTCCTCATATACGGTTACATAAAGCTTGTCCGCGGGGATTTCCATCACCTTGGTGGCAAACTCCCACGCCCAGGCGATGGCCTCGTGTTTAAAATAATCACCAAAGGAGAAGTTGCCCAGCATTTCAAAAAATGTGCCGTGGCGTGCCGTTTTGCCCACTCGCTCAATATCCGGCGTACGGATGCATTTCTGGCAAGTGGTCACCCGGCTCTTCGGCGGCTTTTGCCGACCTGTAAAAAAGGGCTTCAGCGGCGCCATGCCCGCATTTATGAGCAGCAGGCTGGGGTCGTTTTCAGGCACCAGCGAAAAGCTCGGCATTCTGTAATGCCCCTTTTGCTCAAAAAATGACAGATATTTTTCCCTGATTTCGTTTAATCCCAGCTTTTGCACGATAATCTTCCTCTCAAACGTATATACTTGAATTACCATTTTATCATATTTACGGCTTTAAATCAATAGTGTTTCTCTCTTTGTTTGTTTAATGCCCGGTCAATGACAATCCGCAGTTGAATAATCGGCCGAAATTTGAGGAAATTTGAGGAAAAATGTTGACTTTTTGTATTTTGTATGATATGATAAGGTAAACATAATTTAATATATGGGTAAACCTGTTGAAAAACAGGGGCACAAAGCTGAGTGTCTAAGGCAGATATGCTATGATTGACTGGCCGCAAAGATTGATTTTTTCAAATCCTTGCGGCTTTTTTATTTGCTTTTTTATGTAATAGTGTAAACGGTTGGGAGGTGCAGGGGCTTGGAGCAGAGCGGACGGAAGATTAAACGCAACGTTATATCGGGTATGGTCTATCAGGTTGTTTTAATTGCTCTCGGCTTTTTGCTGCCGCGGCTGTACCTTGAAAACTTCGGTTCGGAGGTCAACGGCGTTCTTTCTACCATTAAACAGATTTTTATGTATATGTCCCTTTTAGAGGCAGGCGTTGGGCTGGCAACCACCCAGGCCTTGTATAAGCCGCTGGCCGAGGGCGACCGCCAAAAAACCGGCGCTATTCTTGCCGCAACACACAAATATTACGTCCGTACGGGCGTTATATATGCTTTGATTGTACTTTTCATTGCCGCCCTGTATGCGTTTGTCATACCCACCGGTATTCATAGCCTTGTTTTGTTTGCCATTGTCCTTTTAAATGCCATTCCGGCCTTGTTCAGTTATTTTATTCAGGCAAAATATCGGATCTTAATGGAAGCGGATGGGCGGAAATATGCGATTAACAATGCCGAAACGCTGTTGCAGCTCAGCTCTAACCTTTGCAAAATATTGGTTTTGCTGCTGACAGACAGCTTAATTCTCATTCAGCTGGTCTACTGTATTTTGGCGGTTTTGCAGCTTGGCTGGTTGTACGGATACGCCAAAAAAAGATACAAGTGGCTGAACCTGAAAACCCTGCCGGACTATAATGCCATTGCACAAAAAGAGTCTGTTTTGGTGCATCAGATTTCGGCCATGGTCTTTAACAATACAGATATTCTTCTCCTTTCGGTTTTATGTGATTTTAAGGTTGTCAGCGTCTATTCCATTTACAACATTTTCTTTTCACAGGTGCAGACCTTTATCACAAGCATAACCTCCGGCTTCAGCTTTGCCCTGGGGCAGATGTTTCATGCAGATACCGAAAGTTTTAACCGATATTACAATGTATATGAAACCTTTTATCTGATGGCAACCTTTATTGTGTATACGCTGATGGCCGTGTTCTTGCTGCCGCTGATTCAAATATACACCGGCGGCATACGCGATGCCGAGTACACAAACGCGCCGCTTGTGTTTTTGTTTGTGCTGATGAACCTGCTTGCTTGCGGTAAGCTGCCGGTTAACCACGTGCTTGAATATGCCGGCAAGTTTAAGGAAACACGGTCTCATGCCATTGTGGAAATGACCGTGAACATCGCCGTATCGGTCGCCGCCATTTTAAAATGGGGGATTTGCGGCGCTGTGTTCGGCACGGTGGCAGCGCTTATCTATCGTGCCGTGATGATGATTGCTTATGCCAACCGAAGGGTTTTAAACAGAAGCGTATGGCAAACCTATCGGCTTTGGGTGATAAACGGCGCTGTGTTTGCGTTTGTTATGCTGCTGTTTTTTGTGGATCATTTCAGCGGTGTATCCTTTGGCAAGCTGGTTGTCAGCGGCCTTTGCCATTCCGTTTGGATCGCAGGGCTGTATATTGCCGTAAATTTTGTGTTTGCAAGACAGGCCTTTTACGATATGATCCGTCTGATCCGAAGGAAGGAGGCGCTATGAGTATTCCGCGCAAAATTCATTATTGCTGGTTCGGCCGAAAGCCCCTGCCGCCATCGGCTCGAAAATGCATACAAAGCTGGGAGAAGTATTGTCCCGATTACGAAATTATTTGCCATAACGAAGAAAATTTTGATATTTCGCAAAATGTGTATGCCAAGGAGGCCTACGCGGTCGGGAAATGGGCGTTTGTCAGTGACTATGCGCGTTTAAAGCTTATATATGAGCAAGGCGGACTATACCTTGATACGGATGTGGAGCTGCTGCGCTCCCCGGAACCGCTGCTTTGCGGCGGTGGCTTTATGGGCTTTGACGAAAAGGGCATTATTGCAACGGGACTGGGCTTTGCGGCCGAGCCGGGCAATGCGGTTGTCGGTGCCATGCTCTCTGACTATGAGGGGATTCATTTTGTGCAGCCGGACGGCTCTTATGACATGACACCGTGCCCCGACCGCAACACGGCGGCGCTGCTTCGGTTGGGCATGGATGTGAAAAAGACCGATCAGACGTTTATGGGGATACGCTTTTTGCCGCCGGAATATCTGTGCCCGACGGACTATGTAACGGGTAAAACGCACATTACCGAAAATACGTATTCCATACATCATTACTGTGCCTCCTGGGTATCGCCCGCGGCAAAGCGGACACGCCGCATTAAGCGTATCATCGGCGTTCGAATGTATGAAAAGCTGTATGGAAAGTTTTTGCATAAATTGAAATGGCTGGAGTGGTAAATATGCCGGAACGCATGATTCAAAAATTAAACAGAAGTCTGCTGCCGCAGTGGAAAATCTGCTTTTTGTCCGCTATGCTTGTCGGATTTGCGGCACATTTTTATAAAATAACAAATTGGCTGCCCAACTGGGATATGCTTGTGTTTCGTTACGATGCGCAAAATATGCTTAAAATCGGCCGATGGTTTTTAGCCGTCGTCTGTGCGCCAAGCTCGTTTTATGATTTGCCCTGGCTGAACGGCCTTTTGGCGCTGGTGCTTCATGCCGCCGGTGCGGTGTGCATCTGCAAAATGCTACATGTCCGCAAAAGCGTCACGGCGGCGCTGATCGGCGCGGTTACAGTCAGCTTTCCCACCGTGACCTCTGTGATGATGTACAACTATGTTGCGGACGGCTACGCGCTTTCGTTTTTGTTTGCCTGTCTGGCCGCCGCCTTTTTGACGGATGCAAAACCGAAATATCTCGGCGCAGCCGTGTTAATTATGCTTTCCGCCGCAATTTATCAGGCCTATATATCCGTGACGGTTATGCTGCTTCTGCTGCATCTGATCGATGAGCTGATATGGCAGAAAGCAAGCGTGCGCAGTCTGCTTTTGAAAACCGCAAAGCTTTTGGGTTGCGGCGCTCTTGGCCTTATGTTGTATTATGTGGTGCTGTGGCTGCTTTTAAAGCTGACGGGGACAACGCTTTTGGACTATCAGGGCATCAGCGGCGCGGCCGCTCTGTCGTTTGCGGATCTTCGTGCTTCGCTGTATGTTATTTTGCATGCATGGCCAACGTACTTTTTTGATTTTTCAAACGGAATCAGCGTGTTTACGGTTTTAAACAGTGCGGTTTTTGCACTGACCGCCGTATTATACGCCGTGGGGATTGTGCGGCAAAGGGCGTATAAGCCTTTTGGCAGGCTGCTGCTTTTGGCGCTGTATATTGCTTTGCTGCCCGTAGGCACATCCTTGCTGGCGCTGGTTAACCCATACGTTGATTATCATAATTTAATGAAAATGGGTTATTGCGTTGTTTATTTGTTTTTCATTATATTATATGAAAGAACGGATTTTGCAGGTAACCGCGTGCGCAGCGCAGCGGCGTGGTTGGTGCTTGCACTGAGCGGCGCATTGATTTGGAATCAGGTTGTCATTGCCAACGTAAGCTACCACAAGCTGCAAATGGCATACGAAAAGTCCTACGGCACACTGTTGCGCCTTGCGGACAGAATTGAACAGACAGAAGGCGCAGAAAAGTGCGATACCATCCTTGTTCTCGGTCATTTGCCCGGCAGTGAAGACTACAGCGCCTATCTGCCGCCGGACATGACAGGCACGACAGACGGTTATATTTTACGCTATGATGATGAAGTGGTCGGCCAAAGCGTTGTATGCAGTGCACTGAATGACTATTGCGGAAAAAACTATCGGTTTGTGTACGGCGCGGAAAAACAAGCCCTGCTGCAAAATACAACCGTGCAGGCTATGGAAGACTGGCCGGCCAAAAATGCCGTAGCGGTGACAGAAAATGTGATTGTGGTCAAGCTGGGAGAAGAGAGTGAGTCTAAATGATCTATATATGTGCAGACGATTACGGTATTTCGGCCAAAACCTGCCGACAAATTAATGAGTGTGCCGCATGCGGTGCCGTTAACAAAATCAGCGTGCTGCCCAACACCGAGGTTAAGGATATACAGCAATATATTCCGAAGCAAGGTGTAACGCTGGGGGTACATATCAATCTGGTAGAGGGCAGGCCGCTGTCACCGCCCGAAAGCGTTCGGATGCTGCTTGACAAGCGCGGCTGCTTTAAATATTCTTTTCCGGGACTTTTTCTGCGCACGCTGCTGCCCGGACGAAAGAAATTTACAAAACAGATATACACAGAAATTAAAAGTCAGCTTGCGGCATACAAGCAGCTTGATTCGGATAGCACCACAGCGATAGACAGTCATCAGCACACGCACATGATACCGGCTGTCTTTAAAGCCTTAATGCGCGCTGTGCGTGACGAGGGCATACAGGTGCGTTACCTGCGCATGCCGGCCGAGCCTATATGGCCTTACCTGCGGCAGCCGGGTCTGTATATCACATACCGTCCCATTAATCTGGTTAAGCAAGGGCTGTTAAAGCTTTTAGGGCGGTTGCACCGTGCTAAGCTGCAACAATCGGGCATTCAAACCGCTATTTTTATGGGCGTTTTGTTTTCGGGGCATATGGATGCGGCAAGGGTTAAAAAGGTTTTGCCGCACTATATAAGGCTTGCCGAAAAAAAGGGGATGGATATTGAGCTTTTGTTTCATCCCGGTCATACAGAATCGGGCGATGCGGTGATGGATGACAAGAAAAAGGGCTTTAACCGTTTTTACGCCGCCGGAGGGCGCAAAACAGAATATAACACGCTGCAAGCATTGGATATTTCATTTTAAAATGATAAAAGGGGGCGCACGGCAATGGCATTTATCGAGCATGAAAAGGTGGATGAAAAAACAAGAGCCAGACTGGAAGCCATCATCGAAAAGTCTTATGCATCGTACTGGAGAAAAAAGAGAACGTTTGACATATTTTTCGCAACGCTGATTCTGCTGTTCTTTTTGCCGCTGATGCTGCTGATTCCTCTTGTGATATTTCTTGAAAATCCGAGGGAAAATCCCGTTTACAAGCAACTTCGGGTGGGGCGGCACGGCAAGGAATTTTACATGTATAAGTTCAGAACCATGCATGTCGGAGCCGATGCCATGCTTGACGAATTAAGCAGCCAAAACGAAATGAACGGCCCTGTTTTTAAAATGAAGGATGACCCGCGGATTACAAGAGTCGGCAAAATTTTGCGCAAGCTTTCTTTAGATGAGCTCATGCAGTTTTTTAATGTATTCAAGGGCGATATGTCGCTTGTGGGGCCAAGACCGCCCCTGCCGCGTGAGGTTTTGTTTTATACCGATTATCAAAAACTACGGCTGCTGGTTACGCCGGGGCTGACCTGCACCTGGCAGATTTCCAAAAACCGAAACGACATTCCGTTTGAGGACTGGGTGGAAATGGATTTGGAATATATACAAAACAGAACATTTTTAAACGATATTAAAATTATGCTGAAAACGCCCCTTGTTATGCTTTCGGGCACGGGGCGGTAGGCATGGAGGATTGCGCATGAAGGACGTGAACATAAAGGTAGCTATGCTGGGTCATAAGGTTGTACCGTCGCGGCGCGGCGGCATTGAAAATGTGCTGACGTCTTTGTGTCCGCTGCTGGTCAGGCTGGGGGCAGAGGTCACCTGCTATAACCGTTCATCGGACGCAGTGGAAAACGAATACATCGGAACGGTGACAAACAAGCAGTTTCGAGGCGTGCGTTTGAAAACCGCGCCAACGCTGAAAATCCGCGGTATTGCGGCCATGCTGGCCTCTTACACGGCGGCGGTGCGTGCAGCCTTCGGGCAATATGACATTGTGCATTTTCATGCCGAAGGCCCTTGTGCGGCCATGTGGATTCCGAAGCTGTTCGGCAAAACATGTATTGCAACCGTCCATGGGCTGGACTGGCAGCGCGAAAAATGGGGCAAGGGCTTTGCCTCGCGCTACATTCGTTTGGGCGAAAAAACGCTGGCTGCCTGCGCGGATGAGATTATCGTCCTCAGCAAAAGCGCCTATGATTATTTTAACACAACCTATCACCGCAAGGCTGTGATCATCCCCAACGGGATTGACCGCCCCACATGCAGGGCAGCAAAGCAAATTACCAAGCTGTACGGCCTGCATGCGGAGGGTTACATTTGCGTGATTTCGCGGCTGACCGCCGAAAAGGGGATTCACTATCTGATTGATGCGTATAACATGGTTCGGCCGAAGCAAAAGCTGGTCATTGCCGGAGATACCAGCGATACGGATGATTATGTAACGCTGTTAAAGGAAAAGGCGGCCGACAACCCCAACATCATTTTTACCGGCTTTATCTCCGGCGAGGTGCTGGAGGAAATGTACAGCAATGCCTATGCCGTTTGTCTGCCGTCCGATCTGGAGGGCATGTCCATCAGCCTTTTAGAGGCGCTGGCTTACAAAAACACGCTGCTGTGCTCCGACATCCCCGAAAACACAGCCGTTGCGGAGGATAAGGCCATCTACTTTAAAAAAGGCGATGTTTTGGATTTGGCGGACAAGCTACAGAAAATTTGTGAAAACAAATCACTTGCAGAGAGCGTTAAAACCGATGCCGACACGTTTATCCTTTCAAAATACAGCTGGAACGATACGGCGCGCGCAACGTATACAATATATGAAAACATTTTACGAAATACGATACAGGAAGGGAAGATTGAGCTATGAATCCACGTGTAACCGATTCGCCCGCCCCGACAGAAGCACTGAAAATCCAAGAGCGGCAAATTAAAGAACATTTACAAACCGTTTTGCCGGCAGAAGTGTATGAAAAATGGATTGAACATTTTGTGTTTGAAAAAATCAGCCGCAAAAAAATTGTCATCGGCTATTACGGCAGTGAGCCGCTGAAGGAATTTACAAAGCAGTATGAGGAGCTTGTGTGGATTCAGGTTTGCGCCGTGATCGGCTATTCTAAAAAGATGAAAATTCGTAAGCGAAAGGCAAAGACAGAAAAAGCAAAATCAGCCAAAAAGGCAAAGAATCTGACGGCTGCAAAGTGGCTTGTGTTGAGTCTGTTTTTTGTTTGTATTACGCTGATGACGGCTGTTTTGGCCGGAAACTATCTTATCAACCGCAATTTTAAGGAAACGTTTTACAGCGTCAGCAGTTTAAGAGCCAACAATCAAATCCGCGTTATTCAAATTTCAGATCTGCACGAAAGCGTTTACGGGGATGATAACAGCAAGCTGACGGATCGTGTTGCAAAACTAAAGCCCGACATCATCCTGTTCACGGGGGACTGTCTGGACAGTGTGGCCGCATCCGTTCGTCCCTTGGTCAGCCTTTGCGCCAAGCTGACGGAAACCGCACCTGTTTACTATATTTACGGCAACAACGAAGCGGAGCGCTATTATGACGTGCCGCTGACGCAGGAGGCGCTTGACAAAAAATTCGGCTTTCGTGACGATACACGGGATGCCGCCGCGCTTTTGAGCCTATCGGACGAGCTTGAAAAAGCACTTGAAGGCGTTGGCGTAACGGTGCTGAAAAATCGGGCGGCTTCGCTGAGCGTCGGCGCAACCAAGGTGGATATTTACGGCGTGCTGACCTCGAACCCCTCTTCGTTTTGGTCCTATGCCGGGGAAAGCTTTAACGACTATCTTGCAAGCGGCGCTAATAACCTAAAGCTGACTGTGATGCACGAGCCTTTGGTTTTGGAAATCTTTACGCCAGAAACATCGTGGGGCGATTTGATTGTGTGCGGACACACGCACGGCGGCTTTACCCGGCTGCCGCGGCTCGGCGGCATATACACGCACGAGGGGGGTCTTTTGCCGGAGCGCAGAGGCCATTATGTATACGGTCGATACGATGCGGCAGGCAGCCCTCTGATTGTCAGCTCGGGCCTTGAAAATCATAACCTGTTTCGGCTGAACAATCGGCCGGAGCTGGTCATTATAGATATTAACAAATTTTAATACGGAAAGGAAAGGATTTCATGTATATTACGCTGTTACGCAACCTCCCGATTGCTGTTGCTGCCGCTATTTTTGTTGTTTCGGCCGTGCGCCTGTACCGCCGCGCCAAAGGCATGAGCCGCAGCGAGCTTATCAAGCTGTTTGAACACACCAAGTATATACAGGCACGTGTGCTGTTGGTCGTTTTTGTCCTGACCGCCGTATTCGGTGCGCTGAACTACTTATATTCCAAAAAATTTGTCTATGCCGTTGTTTCTTTAAATTATTCCGAGGCTTCGCAGGCGCAAAATTCCAACGGAACGCGGTATAACATGGCCGAAATTGTTTGCGATGAGGTGCTTGAACGCGCCATCGGCAAGGGCGCCCTTGAAAATGTGACGGCACGTGACCTGGAAAAATGCCTTGATGTACAGCCGGCCGTTCAGGGTGGTGTGGGCAATGCATCAGATTACCACATTTCAACAGAATTTGTTATTTCTTATCATGCCTCAAGAGCAACGCAGCATTTGGATGCCGAAAACGTGATTAAGCTGATAACAGCTGCTTATAAGGAATATTATATTGAAAAATACACCGACAATTTTAAGCTGGAAAATGATGAGAAAAAGCCGGATCTTTCTAAAATGGAATATATGGACATTGTGCTGTACTTTAACAAGGAAAGCACAAAAATTGTCAATTATCTCTACGGTATGGCCGAAAAAGGCCCGGATTTTGTCACAAAGGGGAATACAACCTTTAGTTCTATTGCCGGCAAGGTGTATCAATTCAGAGAAACACAAATTGAGCAAAATTTAAAATCCTTAATTTTGCAGCATGGTATTGTACGGAACCGCGAGGAATATGTGGACAGGCTCTCTTACCAAAACCGGGATACGGATTTTGACCGTCGGCGCAATGCTGTATCGTTTGACATATGCAATCAGGCGATTGCCATGTATTCTGAAGAAATGACGCGTGTTGTGCTGGTGCCCACCTGGGATGAAACAGGGAAATATTATATGGGCAGAACCAAGGTCGGTATTGATGAGCTTTCGGTCAACGCAACGGAATACAGCAACGCGGTTGCGCAAAACGAAAAATCCATCATGGATAACGATTTAATCATCGGCAAAATGCAGGCCTCTACGGCTGATTCTTCTTCGTACGAGGCGGCCGACGCGCTGGTTACCGCAATCGACACCGCCATCAGCGCCTTGGAGGATGAAGCCATCGCGGCGGGACGGGAATATTCAAACCGCAAAATGAACCAGTGTATTGCCGTAAGCATTTCGGGAAATTCGTTTTTTTCGGGCTTACATACCGTTTTTTTCTTTGCCGTGCTCGCCTATATAAGCATGCTGCCGGGAGCCGTTGCCAAAACAGATACCGATGAGCCGGAAGAAGCAGGGAGGGAACATTAAATGAAAAGCTTTCAGATTTCGCGCTATTTAAAAAAACTTTTACCTGTTATTTTAATTTTTTGCGTATTGGCAACCTATGCCATTCACCTGCGCTTAAAACACTCTAACACCTATGTGGCATCAGAAGTGATTCATTATAACGATGAACAGGCCGAAAAGGGTCTGGCACCGACGGGCGGCAAGCTGGATGTCAACGAAATCAAATCCTCGGCTGTGATATCTAAGGTGGTAGAGCGCATGGGGCTGACGGGCATTTATTCGGTAGACAGCTTGATTTCAAGAATCAGCATTACCCCTCTGCCGGATGAAGATAAGGTTGCCCAAAAGGAGGCAAAGCTGGAGGAGGGCGAGGAATACGTCTATGAGCCGAGCACCTATCTTGTTTCTTTTGCGGCTGCCAACAGTGAAGGCGGCGACTTTGCAAGAACCATTATAGACGAAACGCTGGATGTTTATTTTTCGGAATACAGCCAAAAATATGTGAACATTGCACCGGCCAACAATACGATTGAAAACTTAGATGACACAGGGTATGATTATATTGAATTGCTGGAGCTGATTGACACCGGTCTTGAAGGGACGCTGCAAACCCTGTATCAGCGGATGGAGCAAAAGCCGTATTACAGGGCAACCGGCACGGGTCTTTCATTCAGCGATCTGGCGGATGATTTTAAGTACATCCGCTCGGTCAAGGTGTCCGATTTGTTTTCCAGGGTTTTTAAATATCAAATCACAAAAAATAAATCCGTCCTTTTGTCCGACTACGCAACGCGGATCGAAAACAACAACATTGCAAACGTCAAGGAAGAAAGCTTGGTCAACGACGTGGTTATTGTCATGAATGCCTACGTTGAAAAAATGAGAGAGTCGGGCAACACCAATATTACATATGAATATATTCTGGATGATCTGCATGAGCGCAACCTGACAGGCGGAGAAGGCAGTCCGATTGCCAAGGGTGACCAAACCGTGACCTATGATGAGCTGGTTTACGGCTGGAAAGAGCATAACGAAACGAAGGAACACGACATCATCGATACGGCCTACAGCCGCTATATTATCGATACGTTTCAAAAATGTACGGGCGCATGTACGGCGGCCGAGTGTGCGGCATCCGATAAAACCTGCAGTGAGCTGCACAACGTGTACTATCCGCAGATTAAAGAGGAGGTAGACAGCGATTTAAAAACACTTGTCAGCGAGCTGAAGGAGCTTTATGCCAAAACAACCGAAACCAATGACGAATATAACGAATATCTGGGTGCAAGCTATATTTCCGTTTTATCCTCTGCTTCGGTTAAATCGGCCATTAACGTGAATCTGTATACACTGATTGCCTTTTTCTTTTTAATGATTCTGTGCTGCGGCGGCGCTGTTGTCATCGGCCGAATCGGGGATATTGTTGATTATGTGTTCTACATGGATCACCAAACGGGCATGTATAACCGCGCATATTTCGACAGATATTTAAAATCGCTGGACAAAAAGCTTTTGGATGACGGCGTTGTGTACTGCACGGTGGATATTGCCAACCTTGTTGAAATTAACACAACCCATTCGTACCAAACCGGTGATGCAATCATTGCTTTGTTTGCCGCGCTTTTAAAAGAAGTTTTCGGCAAAGCCGATGCAACCTTTGTATATAACACCGGCGGCAGCTTTATCATTTTAGTCAGTCATTCGGATTACATTACCGTTGAGGACATTATGAATTTGTTTAAGTTAAGACTGGGTGAACGCGAGTCGTATGCCGACATTGCCCTTACGTTTAAGGTCGGCATTGCCGAATCCTTCCGCGAGAACCGTTCGGCCGGCAAGCTGTTTGCAGAGGCGATTCAAAACAAAAAAACCTATACCTCCGCACCGAAACAACAGGATGATACGAATACGGAAGCCGGCGCACAAAACGCAAACGGACAGAATCGGACAGAAGATAAAAAGTAATTCGGAATTGTAAGACGAAGGGGGGGGCAAACGCATGGAACATTCGTTTTCGGACAAGGTCAAGACATTTTACTTTCTTGCTGTGGCAATGCCGATGTATTACTTCTTGACGGAGGTTTTAAACCTTGGCGTATTTGTCACCTATCGGCATGTGTTTGCCCTTGTGTTGGCGGCGTCGGCCATGGTGAGCTTTTTGGCAAAACCCAACATTGCACGGGGGGTAACGGCCGTCAAAGCGGCGCTTGTGTACAGCGTGCCGCTTCTTGTTACGCTGGTGACATCTCTTTTTATCTGGTTTGTCTCGCAGGTCGAAACTGCCGTTATGGCACGCGGCTTATCGGGTGCATTTATTTACACCAACATGCTTTCCTTTGCGCTGGCGGCGGCCGCCTTTTTATACATGTTCGGCGAAAAGGGCATTTGGTACAATCTGACGGCTATGGTGGCAGCGAACATTTTAATGATTGTCATAATTATAGTGCAAAACGGTCTGGGCAATTACCTGACCGAGCTGATTACGCTGGTGAAAACCTTTGCGGCCGAAACCGGTGATATTATCGTACAGGCAGAGGTGCACGAGCTTGCCTTTTGCCTGGGCGCCTATTTAATTTATATGCTGCTTAAGCCGCAAAAAAACAAGGCGATTGCCGTGCTGTTTGCCTTATCGGTCTTTTGCTTTCTTTCGGCATTTAAGCGCATCGGCATCATTGCCATCATTGTCGCACTGTTTTTTGGCCTTTTGCTGAAATGGATTGCCAAATACAGCGAAAAAACCGCCGTGCGGCTGATGTATTTTTTCACGATTTTGATGATCGGCCTGTTGCTTGGCTACATCGGCCTGATCAAGTCCAATGCTTTTTCGGTTTTGGAGCAGCTTGGTATCGATACCAGCGGCCGTGCGGGTGTATATAACGCAGTGGACAAATATTACACGTTTTCTCCTTCGTTTTTGGGGAACGGTATCGGCTTTTTGACTTATCAGTTAAACAGCCGTCTGCATGTCGGCGTTTCGGCCGTGCATAACGATTTTTTGCAGTATTTTATCGACTTGGGCTTTTGGGGCTATCTTGCATGGCTTGTTTCCATGACGCTTGTCCGCATCCGTTATTTCGGTTCCGGTGGCAGAACGCAGGATGCCGTTGTAACCTTTTCGCTTTTGTTGTATTTAATTATTGTTTCCGCAACGGATAACACCATGAACTATCCGCTTTTAACAATGACGCTGGCCGTTTTAATGATAGGCGGCAGCTTTAATGAAAAAGTGCGTGATACCGAAATCAAGTTGTTTGGGTCGGTATCCGCACCGAACCGATAGGAAGGGGGGCAGAACGCTTGTATGAAAATTTTGATGATTAACAAATTTTTATATCCGCGCGGCGGTGCGGAAAGCTACGTCTTACAGCTGGGCGAATGTTTGCGGACGGCCGGACACACGGTGGAATTTTTCGGCATGTATGACGAAAAAAATACGGTCGGCAACACGACCGGACAATATACGCAGAATATGGATTTTCACGCTAAAGCTGCCGAACGGTTTTTATATCCGTTTAAAATTATCTATTCCCACATGGCGAAAAAGAAGCTGGGACGGGTGCTGGACAGCTTTAGACCCGATGTGGTTCATATGAACAACATAAACTTTCAGCTGACGCCCTCTGTTATCTATGCCGTGAAAAAACGAAATATTCCGCTGGTGCAGACCGTGCACGATTATCAAATGATTTGCCCCAATCACCTGTTATATAATTTTGCGGAAAACAGACCCTGTGCAAAATGCGTGACGGGCAGCAAGCTGAACTGCTTTCGCTATCGGTGTATTCATGCATCGGCCGTGAAAAGCCTTTTGGGGACGATGGAAGCATGGCTGTATGCGGCGCTGAAAACCTATAAGCTGGTGGATTTATACATTTGCCCCAGTCGCTTTTTGGAACAAAAGCTCATCTGTGCACATGATTTTTACAAGGACAAAACCTACAGGCTCTGCAATTTTATTGAAAAACCAAAGGTGTGCGGCGCTTATGACGGGCAAAATCCATACATCGTGTACGTCGGCAGGCTCTCTAAAGAAAAAGGGATTTCGCTTTTGGCGCAGGCTGCCCGTCTTTTGCCCGATTATCGGTTTGTTGCAATCGGCAACGGACCCGATGCGGCAGAGCTGGAGGGAATCCCGAATGTAGAGCTGCGCGGCTTTCTCACGGGGGAAGCGCTGACGGCGGCCGTTGCCGCTGCCAAGGCCTTAATTTTGCCGTCTGTTTGTTACGAAAACTGTCCGCTGACGATTTTAGAAGCGCATGCCATGGGCGTTCCCGTTATTACCATGAACAGCGGCGGCATGGCTGAGCTGGTAGAGGATGATGTAACGGGCACACTGATACACATTCCGACACCGGTAGGTGTTGCCGAAGCTGTTTTGCGTTTGACAGAGGACGAGGATACCTATCGGCACATACGGGAAAATTGCAAACGTGCAAGCCAAAGCATTATGACGGCGCAGACATATGCAGATGCGCTGACCGCCCAATATCAAGGTCTGATTGCAAGGAGGAAGCAGCCGTGACAACACCCAAAGTCAGCATTATTGTTCCGGTGTATAAAACCGAAAAATATCTGGAAAGATGTCTGCAATCCTTGCTGCACCAAACGCTGGCAGACATTGAAATCATTTTGGTGGATGACGGCTCGCCCGATCGCTGCCCGATGCTTTGTGATAAAGCCGCCGCACAAGACGCGCGCGTTAAGGTCATTCACAAGCAAAACGAAGGGCTTGGCTATGCCAGAAATTCAGGTTTGGAGGCGGCCAGCGGTCAATACATCGGTTTTGTGGATTCGGATGACTATGTGAAAAACGATATGTATGAAACGCTGTATAACACGGCGGAACAATATCGGGCACAGCTGGTGCTGTCCGGCGTTTGTTATGTCGGCGGTGATGTGTTTCGGGGCAGTGAGGAACCCGAAGAACGAAACTTTTTTGAGACGGACACCGTGTTTGAAGGCAAAAGCGATATGAACCGGCTGATGCTTGGCATTGTGAGCGCCCTTCCGCACGAAAAGTACGACAGCCGATACGGTATGAGCGTTTGGAAAAACCTCTACAGACGGGATGTTTTGGAAACATGCGGCGTACGGTTTAAGTCCGAACGGGAGGTTATGTCCGAGGACGCAATTTTTATGACGGATTATGTGCCGCATATTCAAAAGGCGGTCGGCATCCGTGGCGCGCTTTATTGTTATTGCCACAATGAGGATTCGCTCTCCAATTCCTATCGGCCGGACAGAATGGAGCGCTGCCTTGCCTTTATGCAGGCACTGGAGAACAGCTTGCAGCGCCATGTACGGCCGCAGACTTACAGGGTTTATCTAAATAGGCTGATGCAGTCTCTTGGCCGAGTGGTATGCTCACAGGAGATTATGCATGCCGCCGCAGTCAACATGAGCGGTCGCGCCCTGCGAAAACGGCTGAAGCAGATATGCAAAACGCAAGCGCTGACGGCGGCGCTGCAAGAATACCCCATCCGCAAGCTGCCCTTTAAACAGGCGGTGTTTGCATTTTTGATGAAATACAGGCTGTATGCCCTGCAAAAGCTGGTTGTGACCATGCGTGCACGGTAAGGGAGGGACAAAAGGATGTTTTTTTCGGTGATTGTGCCTGTTTTTAAGGTGCAGGCATATCTTAAGGCCTGTATTGAGAGCGTTTTAAACCAAAGCTTTACAGACTGGGAGTTGATTTTAACGGACGACGGTTCGCCGGATGCCTGTCCGCAAATTTGCGATGACTATGCGGCAAAGGATCCTCGCATCCGTGTAATTCACAAGGAAAACGGCGGCCTTGTCAGTGCACGGCAGGCCGGGATTCGGCTTGCTTCGGGCGACTATGTTATGCATTTGGACGGGGATGACGCGCTTATGCCGCAGGCACTGGCAAACGCATACCGAATCATTGAAAAAACAAAGGCCGAGCTTGTCTCGTTTTCGTATGTGCGCTCCATGGGCGGTGTGCTTTCCGATCGCTTTGACGAACCGATAGAGGAGGGCTTGTATGATAAAGCGGCCATGGTGCAAAGCATGTATCCCAAGCTTTTGCTGGATGCATCTATGCGTCACATGCATTATTTTTTGTGTGGTAAGGCCATCAAGCGGGAGCTTGCCGTCAAGGCGCAGCTTGCGGTGCCGACCTCTGTTTTGCTGGGGGAGGATGTTTGCTGCACTCTGCCTTGTTATTTGCAGGCAGAAAAGGTCTATATCAGCCATACGGCGGCATACATCTATACCGTTCGTGAGGATTCTATGACGACCGGCTGTTTTGCCGGGCAGCTTACACAGCTGGAAACGGTTGTTGAGACGCTGAGACGCATGGATTGCAGCGCCGTAACGGATTTTAACGAACAGCTTTTGCGCTATTTTTGTTTTATGTGCTTTGCCATTATTGCGGCGGCGGCCGAAAACGGCCGATATGACGAATTGCCGCACATGAAACGGATTTTGTCACGCTCTGTTTACGGGATGATGCTTATAGAGGCAAGCTTTGCGGACATCACGTTAAAAAGCCGCATAGCGGTGCGGCTGATTCAAAAAAACCACATTGCGACGGCGTTTCGGTTTTTATCACTGTGTAAAAGCGTGAAGCAGATGATGCACAAGAAAGGGTGAACGAAGATGAAAACAACACCTGCTGTTTCGGTGATTATGAGTGTTTATAACGGTGCGGCCTATTTAAAAGAGGCAATTGAAAGCGTTTTAAACCAAAGCTTTACGGATTGGGAGCTGATTGTGATAAACGATTGCTCGACAGACGGAACGGATGCGATTTTAGAAGCGTATACAAAGCGCGACAGCCGCATTAAGGTGCACCGCAACGAGACGAATCTTCGTCTGCCGTCCTCCCTGAACCGTGCCGCAGCGCTGGCTAAGGGGCGGCTTGTGGCGCGGATGGATGCCGATGATATTTGTTTGCCGAACAGGCTGGAAAGACAGGTTGATTTTATGGAAAAGCATCCCGATGCTGTGCTTTCTGCCTGCCGATATATGACGCTGTGCGAAGGACGTGTTGCATCGGGTGGCGGTGGCGGCAAGACGGACACGGAATCGATCGGGGCGCTTTTATTGGTGACAAATCCCATTTTGCATCCGGGTGTGATGGTACGGACGGCCGTTTTGCAGCAATATCTGTACAACACCGCACTGACCTGCACGGAGGATCTAGATTTGTGGACGCGCCTTGCGGCACATCACAACAACATGGAAATTCAAAACGAATATCTGATGCTGTATCGCATCCACCCCGCACAAATTACCGGCACCACAATCAAGCGACAATATGATGAGGTTATGGAGATAGAAAAACGGTACGTTCCGTCACTGTTTGAAGGGATGACCGAAGAGGAGCGGTACTTTTACATCCATGGCATATATTTTAAAGAAGCCATGGACATCAAACAATTCCGTGCGCTGTACGGTCGGGTAAAGCAATGGAATCGCACCGCGCGGTTTTTTCAGCCGCAGGCGCTGGATTATGCCTTTTTTGAAATTCTGGCGGAATATAAGCGATGCGGCCTGACAAAATTCGGCTTGCTGCAAGGAATGCTGTGCTTTCCACCCGTATTTTTGATAAAAGAGCTGATTGCACGTAAAAAACGAGCCACAGCCGACGGACAAGCCTGTATTGCGGCGGCGCGGCGTATCGGACTGCGCGAGCAGGGTCAAAACGTCCTGTTTCCGCAATTTTGCAAAGATAAGTGATAAAATCGCCGTTTGGAGCACAAAGGAGAAAAAAGGGAGAAAACAGAATGGAGATATTCAGTCACACCTATGTCATAATCGGCTTATTAACGGCTTGTTTTGTCGTTGTGGGGTCGGTGGGTATTTACTTTGCCGCCAAGGGCATACAAGCAATACGCGCACATGACCTGCCTGAATTTTCGGGCATCCATGCACTGAAAACCAAATACGAAAAATCGGGTCGGCGCGGCGAAAGCCGTACCGCCGTGTATATTCACATTGCGGCCGAGACGGAAAGCCTTTTGACGGAGCTGCGGCAGCTTCTTTTACAGTTTTTTGCCGGCACATCGGGCGGTGCAATTGCCTTATATGATCAAGTGAGCTTGGTTGCCGTCACCCCGTGGGGCGCACGGACAACGGCAGAGAACATCGAGCAGTGCCGCAGTGCGGTTCATACCTTTCTTTTGGCGCATAAGGCGCTGAATGTTGTGCACGTCCGATTCGGTTCCTATTCGGACGCGGCCTCTGATGTAAGCTTTAAAGAAGCGGTCGGCCGAGCCTTTCAGGCTTATACCATGGCCGTAAACGAAAATGTACCGCAGCTTGAATGGACGCACGGCAGCGGCAAGGCGCTTATGCAGAAAATACAAATCGAAAACAGTATTGAAAACAACATTGAAAATAATCGCTTTTTTTTGGAATATCAGCCAACCGTCCTTGCCGCCACGGGCGAAATTGTCGGTGCTGAGGTTTTATCGCGGCTCAACTCCGAGCAGGACGGAATTTTAACACCGGGCAGGTTTTTATCGGCTGTCGATTCCGTTGGCTTAGGACGTAAATTTGATTATTATATTTTTGAAAAAAACTGCAAATGGATTTCAAACAATGCGGTGCAAAGAGGGCGTTATACGTATACCGTTAATTTTTCACGCTCCACCCTGTGCGACCCCATGTTTGTTTCAACGCTTATCGGTATCACCAAGGCGTACGGGCTTGCGCCCTCCATGCTGGCCGTTGAAGTGCTGGAGGACAAGGAAATAGGCGGCGAAAGCAAGCGGCAGATGAAACAAAATATATCGGCGCTGCGTCGCGCAGGCATTTTAATTTTACTGGACGATTTCGGCAACGGGTATACCTCGTTTGATGATTTGCAGAGCTTTGAGGTGGATATTGTCAAAATCGACAAACAGATTATGCACAACACCGATACAAAAACAGGACTGATTATTTTTCATCATATTGTGAGTATGGCTAAGGAAATGGGCTTGCGCATTGTGTGCGAAGGCATTGAAACAAAAAAGCAAGAGCAGACGGCAATTGAAGCCGGATGCGATATGCTGCAAGGGTTTTATTACTATCGGCCGATGTCGGTGCAGGATCTGGAACAGCTGCTTGCCGAAAAGCAGAGCGAGCCGAAACAAACATCCGAAATTTGAAATTGATACGGACAAAAGCAGCAAGAAAAGAGGTGGCCGCAAGATGCAAAGAGATACATTTGTGGATACGGTTAAGGGCTATGCCTGTTTTTTGGTGGTCTTCGGCCACGTTATTATGGGCATGCGGCTGGCAGGCGTGGCGGCTCCTGTGTTCTTTCCGGTTTTAGAGCGGTTTATCTGGTCGTTTCATGTTGCTTTGTTTTTGTTTTTAAGCGGATATGTGTACCAAATGACAGGCGGCTGGAAAAGCAAGGGCACACGTCTGCGCTTTATTCGGCATAAATGTATCAATCTCGGAGTGCCTTATGTTATATTTTCGGTTTTGTATATTGTCATTAACAGCGTTGTCGGCGGTGCAAACACACAATTTTCACCAGCCGACGTTTTCAGCATTTGGAAAACACCCGTTGCGCAATATTGGTTTTTATACGCGCTCTTTTTTCTATTTTGTATATGGACGGTTCTTTCGGGCGTTTTGCAAAACCTTCAGATAACGTTTTTTGTGGTGTTGCTCGGTTATGTGCTGCCCTTGTTTGGTCTTGGCTTCGGCGCGTTTGACGTGGTGATTTATTCGGCGCTGCCCTTTGGCCTAGGCACCTTTTTGAACATGCAGCGGCTAAAAAAGGGCAGTGTGCCGCTGCGGCTTTTTATTATCGTCCTGCACCTTGTTTTGGGATTAACGCTTTCCTTTTTTGCGCTGCTTGACGCGCCCGGTATTAAGGAGGGTATGTTAGTCCTTGGAATTTATGCAAGTATTTTGTTTATATCTCTTCTTAAAGCTTACCGCTTGCCGTCACGGTTTTTCCTGTGGATCAATCGCTATTCGTTTCAGATTTATTTGCTGCATACCATTTTCACGGCTGGCATCCGTATGGTTCTTATCCGTCAGTATATAACGTTTTGGCCGATTCATCTTGTATGCGGCTGTGTGTTCGGCATCGGCTTATCCGTTTTGGCAGCCAAAATTGCCGAGAAGGTGCCGTTTTTCAATCTATGCTTTTTTCCCTCCAAAGCATATAAGGAGCTGCACAATCAATACAGGGGATAGGCATGCCTAAGCGAAAGTGTGCACAATTGCATTTTTTTGATGTATGGCAGAAAAACTATGACCTTTAACAAAAACTATGATGTTGCATTTAAGGACCGTTTTGAACGTTGACAGGCACTCACATCTATGTTATAATGGAGCGACAGTACAGGCAATTTTACCATACAACGAAAATGCTGCATAACAGCCTTGGGATTTCTCCGTTTGCGTTACGCAGCGCTGCAGAAAGGACGGCCATTGATATGATAATTCCCAAGCCGAAAAATACGCAATACACAGAAGGAACGCTGCAATTTAAAAAACTCAGTGTTTTCTGCGAACATCATGAGGATCACTTTACGGAAAACTATATCCATATGTTTGTTGATATTGCAATTGAATTTGTAAAATCAAGCGAAAGCAATATGCGGATATGCCAAAATACTCAATTACAAAACGGCGCATATACCGTAGAGGTCGATTCAAACATTCACATTGCATATGGGGATCAAGACGGCTTGAGAAATGCCCTTGCAACACTGATTCAGATTTTAAACGAGGATACTCAAGGGTTTTATTGCAAAAAACAGACAATCACAGATTATCCGGACAGCCAATTCAGAAGCGTTATGATTGACTTGGCAAGGGGCCTGCCGGATTTTGCAAGACTGACGGAGGATATAAAAAGATTGTCTCTGGCCAAATGTAATGTTTTGCACTTTCATTTAATGGACGGCATGGGCATATGTTACGAATCCGCTGTTTATGAGGGCGAGGATATAAGAGGGACGAAGCGCTATAGTATTGATACAATGCGGGAACTGGTCAAATACTGTGAGGATTTGGGTATTTCGGTGATACCGGAGATAGAAATCCCTGCCCACGCGGCGTATTTGCTGCATCGGCACCCCGAATTTCTGTGCGAATGTGATATAGAGAATCAAAGCAAATGGGATGTATGCGCAGGCAATGAAAAGGTTTATGAATTTTATGAACGGTTAATTGATGAAATTTGTGAAATTTTCCCCGGTCAATATATTCATGTGGGCGGAGATGAAATGTATTTTTCGGATTTGCCTGACCTGCACCGTGCATGTCATTGGAATATATGCAAGGTTTGCGCGAAGCGCATGGAAGAAGAAAACATAACGGAATTTAATGAGCTTTACTGCTATATGATGAACAGAATCAATGAAAAAGTAAAGTCGTGCGGCAAAACAACAATTATTTGGAACGATATGACGGATATTGCAAAAGATCTGCCGCTTTCAAAAGATATTATCATTGAATATTGGCGAACGGCGAATGAAAACAGAGGGCCGAGAAAGGGCTGCAGCTTTGACCTGTTTTTGAAAAAAGGGTTTAAGGTTATTAATGCTAATTTTGAAACTTCTTATTTAGATTTGGAAGCTTATGCAAATCCGGAGAAAACGGCATCGTATTCGTACAAAGCTTATCCTGCAAACGACGATGATACAAACATTATCGGTGCAGAAGCCTGCGCCTGGGAATACGGAAACCCGGCCTGCGGATACTATTTGGCGTCATTTTCACCGGCAGCGATACTCTTGCTCGATAAAATGTGGAATACAGACGACAGAGTTTACAACAAAGAGTACAGGGCTTCGATGACAAAATTAATTTTGGGCGTACAAACTCCCTGCCATTATGATATGTTTGAAATTTTCGGAAGCATTATGCCGCCGAGAACAGCGGACACTGCAACCTATTTTACAATACAAAATGAATTAACGGATAGGGAAACGCTTGAAAAACACAGTCATGTCTTAAAAGGAATAACAGAAACATACAGCAGGAACTATCTTAATCATGTACAAGAGATTATAAAGAAAGAACTTACTATATAAAATTGCGGAGAATGAGCCGTACATACGGCTCATTCTCCTCGGCATTTTTGATGTGTTACGTTACGCATAATGGCATCGCATGTCCGTAAATGCTTCTTTTATGTTTGCCTAAATCTTTGACAATTTTCGGGGATAATTAAAAAATCGAAACAAGCGTAACTTGTTCTGATGTGGCAGTGCCGAACCATAGAGATGTTTGCGCCGAAGGCATAACATACGGTATGAACTGCATTACGGTAAAAAATCTGTTTTTACTGTACCGATTTTTGTGTTGCAAAAATATTATAAATAAGATGTACCTACTTTGTCATGTAGTAAACGATAAAATAGTATTATAAAATTCAGAAAGAATGTTTTATTATGTTAAAATGTACAATTTGTAATCATTCGGGAGCCAATATGAAGCGGTGCAAAAAATGCGGACAAATATATTGTCGCTCATGTGCCGACAAAGGCAAAATTAACGGGAAAAAAACGCCGCAGAATAAATGCCCTTATTGTGGGGTGCTTAATCAAAGTGAACCGGCTCGTTAAATAAAAAAGAGAGATGGCTTAGCTCAGAAACCCAGGTAAACCGATTAAAAAATCACAAACGACACATAAATCATAAGCATTTATGCTTATGATTTATGTGGTTTTATAGTGAATTGCAATACCACAAATTATAATTTCAGCACAAGGTGGCCGGGGCGGAGGCAAAACAAAAATAATGAATATGATGAGGAGATAAGAATGATTTGGATAATTATAGTAGTTGTTACTCTAATTCTATTGAAAATATTATCTGTTTATTTGGAACTTCCAGCTTGTCCTGAATGTAAAAGCAAAAAAGCATCAGTTATTTCCGAAGAAGAGATTGAAAGAGAACCTGTGTATTTTAAGGAAAAACAGCGAATGAAAGAGTACAAGAATACTTCAGGACAGAAACAGTATTTTGACTGGCAAACAAAGGTGTCGACGAACAAGTATGTAAACGCCCCGGAAAAGGTCATAGAAAATGATGTTTTAATTGAGGGTGAACGCATTTATTACCCTTTCTTACTTTTGCTATTAAAATTAGGATAATCCAAGTAAATCAAAAATCCGAACCCATTGCCAACCGGTACAAGGTTCAGATTTTTACTGTTTGGTGCGAGTGTTCTTACAGGACTTAACAAAAAACGCAGTAAAATCAAGGGTTTCAGGAGTGGACTAGA
>UQYH01000011.1 GCA_900545185.1 uncultured Eubacteriales bacterium
GTCGAATTGTTATATATTTACAGCCCCGGCTGCGAATATTTTACAAAATGATCCAAAAGGAGAAAGAGGATTCATGTACAGAATTGTTCGCAAAACTAACTTAAATCCCACCGTGACGCAAATGGAAATTGAAGCGCCGCTGGTTGCCAAAAAGGCAAAGCCCGGTCAGTTTATTATTTTGCGCGTAAACGAAGAAGGGGAGCGTATTCCCTTAACGATTGCCGGCTGCAATGCAGAGGAAGGAACCGTTAAAATTATTTTCCAGATTGTCGGATCGACCACGGAGCTTTTAAACCACAAGGAGGCCGGTGAATCGATTGCCGATTTTGTAGGTCCGTTGGGCAAACCGACGGAAACGGACGGTATTCAAAAAGTCTGTATCATCGGCGGCGGCGTGGGCTGTGCCATTGCTATGCCGATTGCTGAGGAATTTCACAAGCTGGGTGCCGAGGTCACCTCGATTGTCGGCTTCAGAAACAAGGATATTGTGATTTTGGAGGACGATTTTAAGGCCTGTTCCGACCGTTTGATTATGATGACGGATGACGGCTCTTACGGTCGTCACGGCAACGTAACCGTGCCGCTTAAAGAGATGCTGGAGGCCGGCGAAACCTTTGATATGATTATCACCATCGGCCCCTTGATTATGATGAAATTTGTTGTACTGGCCGCCAAGCCCTTTGATGTGCCCGTAACCGTTTCTATGAACCCGATTATGATAGACGGTACCGGCATGTGCGGCGGCTGCCGCCTGACGCTGACGCAGGACGGCCAAAAGGTCACCAAGTTTGCTTGTGTGGACGGACCGGATTTTAACGGCTATGAGGTTGATTTTGACGAGGCGATGTCCCGCGGGAGAATGTATTTTGATTTTGAACGCCACGCGCACGAAGCAACCTGTAACCTGTTTAAAAACGCTTGAGGAGGAAGAACCATGCCGATTGAACCGAAAAAACATGAAATGCCTGCCCAACAACCGGAGGTCAGAGCTAAAAACTTTAACGAGGTTGCACTGGGTTATACGGCCGAAATTGCGGTCAGTGAAGCAAAGCGCTGCTTAAACTGCAAAAACAAGCCTTGCGTAACCGGCTGCCCCGTCAATATTGATATTCCCGATTTTATTACCTATATAAAGGAAGGCGATTTTGAAGGCGCGTATCAGTCCATTGCAAAATCATCTTCTTTGCCTGCTGTTTGCGGCCGTGTCTGTCCGCAGGAATCGCAGTGCGAAGCAAAATGTACGCTGGGTATTAAATTTGAGCCTGTCGGCATCGGCCGCTTAGAGCGATTTGTGGCCGATTGGCACAACGAAAATGCCAAGGGCGCACCGGAAAAGCCTGCCTCGAACGGTCACCGCGTTGCCGTTGTCGGCTCCGGTCCCTCCGGCCTGACCTGTGCCGGTGACTTGGCCAAAAAGGGCTATGATGTTACCGTTTTTGAAGCCCTGCACACAGCCGGCGGTGTTTTGGTGTACGGAATCCCCGAATTTCGTCTGCCGAAGTCCATTGTGGCAAAAGAGGTAAACACCTTAAAAGAGCTGGGCGTGACCGTTGAAACCAACGTTGTTATCGGTAAAACGCTGACGATTGACGAGCTGTTTGAGGATGGCTTTGAGGCTGTCTTTATCGGCTCCGGTGCAGGCTTGCCCAAATTTATGGGGATTGAAGGCGAAGCGCTGAAGGGCGTTTATTCTGCCAACGAATTTTTAACGCGCAGCAATTTGATGAAGGCCTATCGTGACGATTCTGCCACCCCGATTATGAAGGGCGGCCGTGTTGTTGTTGTCGGCGGCGGTAACGTTGCCATGGATGCGGCGCGTACGGCGCTGCGTATGGGCGCTGAGGTCAGCATTGTATATCGCCGTTCGATGGAAGAGCTGCCTGCCCGTCGTGAAGAAGTGGAGCATGCACAGGAGGAGGGCATTGACTTTAAGCTGCTGAATAATCCCGTCCGCATCATCGGCTATCAAAATCCAGATGATCCACGTGACCCGAAAAACGGCTGCGTAACGGCCATTGAATGTATCCGTATGGAGCTGGGAGAGCCGGACGAAAAAGGCCGTCGCCGCCCCGTACCCGTACCCGGCAGCGAATTTGTGATGGATGTTGACTGCGTGATTATGGCGCTGGGTACCAGCCCGAATCCGCTGATTAAAAATACGACCGAAGGGCTTGAAACGCAAAAGTGGGGCGGCATTGTGGCCGACGAAGAAACAGCCTTAACCTCACGCCAAGGCATTTATGCCGGCGGTGATGCCGTAACGGGCGCCGCAACGGTTATTTTGGCCATGGGTGCCGGTAAAAAGGCCGCGCATGCCATTGATGAATATTTGCGCACAAAATAATTTGGTATTATATATGCAAAAAAACTGAGCAATACAGGCATAGTATCGGAAGGGAGCACATAGAATGAACGAACAGTTTGATTTTGCGGTGATTGATGGGATTTTGACCGCAAATCATCACAACAAGCAAGCGATTATTGCAATCCTGCAGGAAATTCAGGAGCATTACCATTACCTGCCGAGAGAGGTTTTCCCCTATCTTGCAAATAAGCTTGCCATGAGTGAAGCGCGCATTTACAGCGTTGCCACTTTTTACGAAAACTTTTCCTTAGAGCCAAAGGGCAAATATGTTATTAAAATCTGCGACGGAACGGCCTGTCATGTCCGTCACTCCATCCCGATTTTAGAGCGTTTGCGCAAGGAACTGGGCTTATCGGAGCAAAAGAAAACGACCGATGATTTAAACTTTACCATCGAGACGGTTTCCTGCCTCGGCGCCTGCGGTTTGGCACCTGTTTTAACCGTAAATGATGTTGTACATCCGGCTATGACGCCGGACAAAGCGTCTGCGCTTTTACAATCGCTGAAGGAGGAAATTGCCAATGCTTAACAACAGACAAGACTTGGCCGAATACCGTGCGGCCGCCAAGCGTGCTTACGGTACACAGGTTAAAAAGATTATTGTTTGCGCCGGTACGGGCTGCGTGGCCGGTGGTTCTTTAAAGGTTTATGACCGTTTGAAGGAGCTGATGACAGAGCAGAACATCCCCGTTTCGGTCTGTCTGGAAAAAGAGCCGCATAACGACTCTGTCGGCCTGAAAAAAAGCGGCTGTCACGGCTTTTGCGAAATGGGTCCTTTAATGCGTATTGAGCCGCAGGGCTGGCTTTATACAAAGGTACATATTGAAGACTGCGAAGAAATTGTGGAAAAAACCGTAAAGGGCGGCGAATGTATCGAGCGTCTTTCCTATCAAAAGGACGGCAAGGTTTACAAAAAGCAGGATGAAATTCCGTTTTATAAGCAACAAAGCCGCGTTGTGCTGGAGCACTGCGGTAAAATCGACGCCGAGAACATCAGCGAATATCTTGCCATTGACGGTTACACCGCCTTTGAAAAGGCATTGTTTGATATGACCGGTGATGAGATTGTGGATGAAATCAGCAAGTCGAATCTGCGCGGCAGAGGCGGCGGCGGTTTCCCGACAGGTCGCAAATGGGCGCAGGTACGCCGTCAGGCAGAGCCGCAAAAGTACGTTGTGTGCAACGGTGACGAAGGCGATCCGGGCGCATTTATGGACAGAAGTATTATGGAGGGCGACCCCCACCGTATGCTGGAGGGTATGATGATTGCCGGTGTGGCCTGCGGCGCAAGCGAAGGCTACATTTATGTGCGTGCCGAATATCCGCTGGCGGTTGAGCGTTTGCAGGGCGCCATTGCACAGGCAGAAGAAATTGGCCTTTTGGGTGACAACATTCTGGGCACGGATTTTTCCTTCCGTTTACATATTAACCGCGGCGCAGGCGCTTTTGTTTGCGGTGAAGGCAGTGCGCTGACCGCTTCGATTGAAGGTAAGCGCGGTTTTCCGCGTGTAAAGCCGCCGCGTACGGTTGAACACGGCCTGTTTGACAAGCCGACCGTTTTAAACAACGTTGAAACCTATGCAAACGTACCGCAGATTATTAATAAGGGTGCAGACTGGTATCTTGGCATCGGTACCGAGACCAGCCCCGGCACCAAGGCGTTTGCTTTGACGGGTAACATTAACAACACCGGCTTGATTGAAGTGCCTATGGGTACAACGCTCCGCAAGATTATTTTTGATATCGGCGGCGGTATGCGCGGTGACGGTGATTTTAAGGCCGTGCAAATCGGCGGTCCGTCCGGCGCGTGCTTAACCAAAGAAGCGCTGGATCTGCCCCTGAATTTTGATACGCTGAAAAAAATCGGCGCCATGATCGGTTCCGGCGGCTTGGTTGTTATGGACTCTAACACCTGCATGGTTGAAGTGGCACGATTCTTTATGAACTTTACGCAAAACGAATCGTGCGGTAAGTGTGTTCCCTGCCGCGAGGGTACAAAGCGCATGCTTGAAATTTTGGAGCGCATTGTTGCCGGCAAGGGTGAGGACGGCGATATTGAGCTGCTTTTGGAGCTGGCCGAGACAATTTCGGCAACGGCTTTGTGCGGCTTGGGTAAATCGGCGCCTTCTCCGGTTGTGAGCACCCTTAAAAACTTCCGCAATGAGTATGAAGCGCATATTTATAACAAGACCTGTCCCGCAGGGGCTTGCCAAAAGCTGAAAAAGATTTCGATTGACCCGTCCTTGTGTAAGGGCTGCTCCAAATGTGCCAAGCAGTGCCCGGTTCAGGCCATCCACGGCAAAATTAAAGAGCCGTTTAACATTGACTTGTCCGTTTGTATTCGCTGCGGCAGCTGCATAGACGCGTGTCCGTTCCATGCCATTAAGGAGGGCTGAAACCATGAATGATAAACAATACTTAACCATAGACGGGATTCCCGTTGAAATAGAAGGCGAAAAAAACCTGCTTGAGGTGATTCGCAAAATTGATATTAAAATGCCGACGTTTTGCTATCATTCCGACCTTTCGGTTTACGGTGCCTGCCGTATGTGCATGGTAGAAAATGAGCGCGGCGGCCTTGAAGCGGCTTGTTCCACACCGCCGCGTCCGGGCATGAACATTAAAACCAATACCGAGCGTTTGCGCAAATACCGCAAAAACATTTTGGAGCTGATTTTGGCAAACCACTGCCGCGACTGCACCACCTGTGACAACAACAGCCAGTGCAAATTGCAGGATCTTGCCATGCGCTTTAAAATTGACGGCGTTCGTTTTCCCAACACGGCAAAATCAACGCGCGATGAGGATCCCTCTTCGCTGTGCATTACGCGCGATAACGGCAAATGTATCCTGTGCGGCGACTGTGTAAGAATGTGTAACGAAATTCAGAATGTCGGGGCGATTGACTTTGCGTTCCGCGGCTCTAATATGACAATCAGCACCGCTTTCGGCAAGCCGCTTGCCGAATCGCCCTGCGTGGGCTGCGGTCAGTGTGCTGTGGTTTGCCCCACGGGTGCCATTGTTGTTAAGGATAATATCGATCCCGTTTGGAAGGCGATTGATAATCCCGAAGTGAAAACCACCGTGCAGATTGCACCGGCTGTCCGTGTGGCGCTGGGGCGTGAGCTGGGCGTAACAGACGGCGAAAATGTGATGGGCAAAATTGTTGCCGCACTGCGCCGTATTGGTTTTGACGAAGTATATGACACCACCTTGGGTGCCGATTTAACCGTTTTGGAGGAGTCGGAGGAGTTTTTAACCCGTTTGGAGAAAAACGAAAACCTGCCGCTGATTACCTCCTGCTGCCCGGGCTGGATTCAATATTGCGAAAAGAAGCATCCTGAGCTGCTCAGCCATATTTCCACCTGCCGCTCACCAATGCAGATGTTTGCTTCGCTGCTGAAAGACCAAAGTGCTAAGGCCGCCAAAAAGATGTATCACGTTGCGGTTATGCCTTGTACGGCCAAAAAGTTTGAAGCAGCGCGCGATGAGTTCAAGCGTGACGGCGTACCGAATGTGGACGCTGTCATTTCGACGCAGGAACTGATTCGCATGATTAAGGAATCGGGCATTATGTTTGCCGATTTGGAGCCGGAGGCTGTTGACATGCCGTTCGGTACCGTATCCGGCGCCGGTGTGATTTTCGGCGTAACGGGCGGTGTAACCGAAGCTGTGCTGCGCCGCGTGGTTTCCAACAAATCGCGCTCCGCTCTGCTTTCTATTGCAAACATGGGTCAGCGCGGTATGGAGGGTATTAAAGAATTTAATATATCCGTCGGCGAACAAACCCTGCATATTGCTGTTGTCAGCGGTCTGCACAATGCCGAAACAATTATTGAACGCATGGCAGCAGGCGAAAAGTTTGACTTTATCGAAGTGATGGCTTGCCCCGGCGGCTGCATTTGCGGCGGCGGTCAGCCCTTTGCCATGATTGATGACCAAAAGAACCGTAAAAAAGGCTTATATGAATCCGATCGGCTGCTCAGCATCCGCCGTTCGGAGGAGAATCCCATTATTTCTTCGCTGTACAGTGACATTATTAAAGGCAAGGTACATGAATTACTGCACGTTGATTATGTGCATAAAAAAGGAGAGTAAGGTATGGTTAAGTTGTGTGTTTGTATCGGTAGCGCCTGTCATTTGCATGGGGCGCACAATGTGGTGGCTACATTCCAGCACTTAATAGAGGAAAAACAGCTGCATGATAAAATTCATCTTGAAGCCTCCTTCTGCATGCGTCGTTGTGCAAAGGAGGGGGTATCCCTGACCGTTAACGGAGAGGAATACCGAATTGAAGCCGAAAAAGCACGTAGCTTTTTCAACGAAACCGTTTTACCGTTAGTACAATAAACCCGGCGAAGGGAGCTGCAAAAGCGTAGCTGCGCAAAAGGCGTTGCAAGAACACGCCTTTTGCGGCTCTTTGTTTTTTAAAAGGAGACACATATGCGAAAATTTGATACCAAGGTTCAATATTTAAAGTACAAGGTACTGCGCGAGGTGGCGCGCCGGGCGTGGGACGGCACACTGCTTGACAATGTGCTGGATATTCCCAAAACCATTGTGCCCGGCAACACGCCGACCATGCGCTGCTGTGTTTACAAGGAACGTGCCATTTTGGCCGATCGCGTTAAGCTGGCCATGGGCGGTGATGTGGAAAATCCCAGTGTGATTGAGGTTTTGGAGACCGCCTGTGACGAATGCCCCATGGGCGGCTATGAGGTCACCAATTCGTGCCGCGGCTGTTTGGCGCATCGTTGTGAAGATGTATGTAAGCGCGGCGCTATTTCGTTTGACCATCAGCATGTTGCGCATATTGATAAATCGAAGTGTGTGGACTGCGGCGCCTGTGCCAAGGTTTGCCCGTTTACGGCTATTGTCAACAAAAAGCGGCCGTGTCAAAGCGCCTGCAAGGTGAAGGCTATTTCGATGAACGAAAACAAGGCGGCCAAAATAGATCATGCCAAGTGCACGGCCTGCGGTGCGTGTGTGTATCAGTGTCCCTTTGGTGCAATTTCGGATAAGTCTTATATTTTAGATGTTATTTCTATGCTGAAGGCTGCGCAAAACGACCCGAAGCAAAAGGTTTATGCGGTTGTGGCACCGGCGATTTCCAGCCAGTTTACATATGCTAAGCTCGGCCAGGTCATAACGGGGCTGAAAGAGCTGGGCTTTTATACGGTTGTAGAGGCTGCGCTCGGTGCGGATATGGTTGCTGCGGCCGAATCGGCAGAGCTGGCCGAAAAAGGCTTTTTAATCAGCTCGTGCTGCCCGGCGTTTGTGACATATGTGGAAAAAACCTTCCCGGATCTTGTGCCGTTTGTGTCTCATAATTTGTCGCCTATGGCAACCATTTCAAAGTATATTAAAGAGCGTGAGCCGGACTGCAAGGTTATTTTTATCGGCCCCTGCACCGCCAAAAAGGCAGAGGTGCAAAAGGAGACGGTTAAGCCTTATGTGGATGCGGCCATGACATTTGAAGAATTGCAGGCCTTGTTTGACAGCCGCGATATTGACATTACGACCCTTTCGGAAGGTGTGCTTGACAACGCCTCTTACTTCGGGCGTATTTTTGCACGCTGCGGCGGTCTTTCCGATGCAATTGCCGAAGGCTTAAAAGAGCAGGGACTGACAGATTTTACCGTGAAGTCTGTTTCTTGTGACGGAATTGAAGAATGCCGTCAGGCCTTGTTTAAAAAGAGCAAAAATGTGCTGGATGCAAACTTTATTGAAGGCATGGCCTGCATAGGCGGCTGCATCGGCGGTGCAGGATGCTTAACACACGGGCCGCACAATCGTGCCGATGTGGATAAATACGGCAAAGAGGCTTTGGAAAAAACCATTCAGGGCGCTATTTCTGTGTTGCAGTAAAGTTAGGTTCAATTCCCTAGGAATATGGGGATTCAGATACGGCAGAAGCGAACACCGTAATCGGTATACGCTTCTGCCTTTTTTCATTATATATGTTTGCGGTTTCGGGTAAAAAGGCTGCCGATACCGCAAAATCAGATTAACCGAAGCTGCTCTGCCACCATGTGTGCAAAGCGGCAGCGATATAAATTCCACGCTCGTTTGCTTGCGCCAAGCTCTTGTTTTTTTTGCGCAAACATAAAAGAATAATAAGGATAATCGAAAAACGCACGAAGCGGATTAACAGACCCGTATACGTGCTTTCCTTCTTCATACGTGCGGCGCAGTGCTGTTGCGGCCTCCTCAACTGCCCAAAGCTGATGGCTGCGCGCCGGGGTGTATAGGGATGGTTCTGTTTTTTGCTGTGACGTGTTGAAATCACGAATTAAGTACAGCATTTGCATGTATAAATCATGCGGCAAATAATGGGGGTTGTGTTTTTGGGGAACGTAGTGCCTCAATTTTTTCGCCCCTCTTTCGGTTGATAGTGTTTGTCAAACCCGTATTTTTCACGATCCAGTCTTTCTTGTTCTACTGTTTTGTAAAACGAACAGCTGTCCCAGCGGCAAATTGTTTCCGTCATAATGGCACAGCGTCCGAAATGGTATGCAAAACAGTCCTTATGTATACCCATTGTTGTTCTCCTCCTAAAGATGTCATTTTTATGTGATATATAGCGCGCGGGGCGCTCATATTCTCCGAAAAACTGATTGATTGCGTTATCATTTATCTCGTTCATACTGATTGTTTTATGCTCAACAGGTTGCACTATGCAACTTATTGACAAGGTTCACCTCGTTGTGTTGTTGTCTGTCTTAAGCTGCGTTCAGCAAAAAAGTATTCCATAATACGTCCCGGCGGTATGTTCAAGGTATTTCGTATTAATTCTACTTCTTCCAGCGTCATATCGGAAAGATTCCGTATTTTACGCCCTAAGGTGCTGGGAGAAATACCAATCAATGCGGCCAAGCTCCCAATGGTAAGACCCTGTTCTACAATTCGTCCTTTTAGTTTGTTTGTATTCACCACAGTGAATTCCTCCTTCATAATGTGTTGCATTATGCAACCAAGAAAAATATTATCACATAATGATATATTTGTCAATAGGTAAATTGATACTTTTTGCAACAATTTTAATTATTGTGACAAAAAACCGTTGCGTTTTGCAAAAATGTATGATAAAATAGACTTGGGAGCCAAAGTCGGTAAAGAAAAAAGACACCCATTATATTGAATACAATATTGTATCGGGGATATCCCAATTTTAAGGAGGCGTACTATATGGATCAGGTAAGTGTTGGTCAAAGGATTAAAAGGCAGCGTGAGCAAAAGGGTCTGTCCCTGCAGGATGTGGCGGACAGGCTGGCTGTGAATCGTTCCAGCGTTATGCGTTGGGAAAACGGTGAAATCAACCGCATTAAGCTGCCCTTTGTTGAGAAACTGGCGCAAATTTTAGAAACCTCGCCGGGGTATTTAATGGGCTACACCGAATATGACAATGACGGAAGCGGCCGCAGCTGCGCACCGGAGGAGGGGTGTTTTCTTCCCGTTTTGGAAAAAGCCGAAAATCCGGAGGCACTTTTGCAGAGAGACAACATAACACGCTACGAATTGGCAGACGGCCGTCTGCGTTATGAGCGTTGCTTTTTTTTGATTATACATGACAATTCCATGGCACCGCACCTTGAAGAAGGAGATCGGCTTTTGGTGAAACAGCAGGATCATTTGGAGGATGGTCAGCTGGGCATTTTTATTGTTGACGAGCAAACGTATTTGATTCGTGAACTGCATCGGGAAAACGGATTTGAGCTGCGCGCCTTTAATCCGTATTACCCGGCGTTATACTTTAATGAGGAGGAAAGTGCAAGGATTCAGATTTTCGGCCGCATCTTGGAAAGCAAGCGAAATTGGTAGCTGTTGCATTTTGCAAGCTTGAATGTGCCGTTTTGTTTCAGACATAAATCGAGTTTTTTTTATATAATACCCCATATTCTGACAGATTCTGCAAAAATATTGTAGGGAATTTAATGGCGCCTCTTGCTTTTCTTGTGGCCTTGTGTTATAATAAATCGTGCGGCTTTTTACGGCCGCACGATTTTTAATATGGGGGAATATTCATGCGTCGCATCAATTTTTCGATTGTTTTCATTTTGCTTGCCGGCGTTTTTTGGGGCATGCTGGGGATGTTTACACGCTTTTTGTCCGACAGCGGCATAACCGATCCGGAAAAGCTTTTTGTGCGCTGCGGCGTTTCGTTTGTCGTGATTTTCCTTTACTTATTATGCCGTAATCGGTCACTTTTAAAAATCTCCCTGCGGGACATTTGGATGTTCCTCGGCAGCGGCATTATGAGTGTAGGGTCTTTTTGTTTGGTCTATTTTTATACCGTTGCCCATATTGATGTATCCATTGCGGCGGTTTTGACGTATACTTCACCGGCCTTTATCATCTGTCTTTCCGCTGTTTTCTTTAAAGAAAGGATAACCCTTATAAAGATCCTTTCGATTGTACTGACGGTAATCGGCTGCGTTTTTGTCAGCGGGGTAACGGGCGGCGTGGATGCTGTTGAGCCGCGATATATTGCAAGCGGTGTGTTATCCGGTTTTTTGTATTCCTTAAACACCATTTTCGGTACGGTGGCGCTGCGGCGGTATCATCCGTTGACAGTTACGCTTTACACATTTTTGTTTGCCGCATTGACGGCGTTGCCTTTTATGCATCTTTCGCATCTTGCATCGGTGGCGGCAAGCGGCAGCAATTGGCTGCTTATGCTTAGCTTTGCTCTTGTAACGGCCATGCTGCCGTACAGTCTGTATATCACGGGGCTGAAGAAAACAGAACCGGGAACGGCTGCGGTTTGCGCCACGCTGGATCCGGTTACGGCGGCCGTGCTGGGCGCATTGGTGCTGGGCGAGCCTGTTTCGCTTTCTACCCTGCTGGGGATTATATTTGTGCTGGGCGGTATTGTGGTTGTGAATTTGCCCGGGCATGGGGCGCCTAAGATTCAAAAATGCGGAAAAGAGGCCTGATTGTGTTTAAAAAGTTACCGATTGTTTTTATTTTAACTGCGGCGACCCTGTGGGGTACCATGGGCGTATTTGTCCGTTTTTTATCGTCTGCCGGGTTTACCGATGCGGAAAAATTGCTGACGCGCTGCGTGGTTTCTTTTGTCGCGCTGTTTGTATACATGCTTTTTGCACAACGGGAGGCGTTTCAAATTCGCCTGCGTGACATTTGGGTGTTTATCGGCACGGGCGTTATCAGTTTGGCGTTATTCTCCTTATTTTATTTTTACACGCTGAGCAATATTAATGTTTCGATTGCGGCGATTCTTTTATATACCTCGCCTGCCTTTGTGATTTGCCTTTCGGCTCTCTTTTTTAAAGAGAAAATAACACTGCGTAAAATTTTGGCTTTGGCGCTGACCATTGTGGGCTGTGCCTTTGTCAGCGGTATTGCCGGGGCGGCAAAAATTGCGCCGCGCTTTCTTGTAACCGGCCTTATGTCCGGCTTTTGTTATGCGCTGTACAGCATTTTCGGCACGGTGGCACTGCGGCGGTATACGTCTTTAACCGTAACGTTTTACACCTTTTTGTTTGCCTTAGTCGGCGTTTTGCCGCTGATTGATTTTTCCCATATGGGGGCGGCCTTAACAAGCCAAAGCTATATGCCGCTGTTTATGATTTTTTTCGGGCTGGTAACAGGACTTTTGCCGTATGCGTTCTACACGGCCGGTCTTGCGCGTGTTGAAGCCGGCAAGGCGGCGGTTTGTGCCGCGCTGGAGCCGGTAATGGCTGCGGTTTTTGCCTTTTTGATTTTACATGAGGCGATGTCGTTTTCCACATTTTTGGGCATCGTCTTTGTTATTGGCGGCATAGCGGTGGTCAGCCTGCAGCCGAAGAAGGTAGATTGTTCGGTGGTGAAGGATGCCTAGCTGTGCTATATGAACCCCATATGCTGTTTATTTAAAATAATGACATGATTTTGAAAAACGAACCCCAACAATCGGACAAAGCGCTGTCTGTTTGTTGGGGTTCGTTTGATTGTGGTTAGGCACAAGTTATGGTATCCGAACCCGCTTAAAGCACCGAACAATCAGCCTTTTCCGTGTTGTCAGTCTTGCCATACGTCAGTATGGCTGCGCCTTTACGCCTTGAAAAGTCAAGATTTTTCGTGTGTTTTGAGTTCTATGAATTTTTTAAATGAGAATTTTAATGCAGTACAAGGAAAAAGCGCACCCGATGACCGTTTTGCAAACTTTGTGATACGGACAAAGGGTTATGAAACCGATGAGGTATATAGATTGGGTCTGGAACAGTCCGAAACGATTTTGGGATATGCAATTCAGTCCCCGAACGAGAACGGCGTGTTTGACGTGGCGTTTTTGGATGAAAACGGCAGCGTTATGCGGCTTGAGAACGGCCCTCGCTACAGCGTTTTCATTTCGCGCTACGACTCATACAGAGGTGTCTGGGACGCCGTGGGTGAACGGGCATATTATGAGGTTTCTTACAGTGAAGAGGCCGAAGCGTCGCTTCAATCCTTTAGCGATGTGACGGGCAATGCGTACTTAAGCGGCCTGGATTTGGTTGCGTATGCCTATTTGGATCCGGCGACGGCAAGCAATTATCAAAATGAGCTGTTTACCGTGCGGCCGCTGCGTGTTGACGGAACGGAATTTACGGTTTCAAATCTGCCGCTTACGCGCAAAACGCTGAGCAACGGCCAAGTATACTTATATGCCCGGTTTGATGTGACAGACAAGCTGCCGTATGCGCATTATAAAATGAGCCTTTTATATAACGGTGAAATTGTTGGGGAGCAGCAATATTATGATGTGCTGACAGAGTTGACGGATGTCAGCTACAGTCGGACATCGTTAAAAAACATGAGGGGCATTGAACGGTTTTACGTTTATCAAGCAGAGCCTGTTACGGAAGTGAAGCTGCTTTTGTTTGACAGCATCACGCCGAGCATGATACCGAAATATACGCTGACCTTAGAGAAAGTCGACGATGATGGCTATGCCATCCCGTCGGGACAGCACAATATTTTTAAAAAGTATTACTATCTGCTCAGCGTGAACGGAAGCATTGCTGACGCGTACTTTTATGAGGGAGTCCATATTATACCGGAGGCATTTGAATTTCCGGAGGTGCCCTGCACCATTACGTGCGGCAGCACAGAGCACGGCAGTGTGACAGTCTCAAAGAGCGACGCAGCATTTGGCGATATGGTGTATGTGACGGTGCTTCCCGATGAAGGGTATGACTATATCCCCAATTCTGTTCGGGTGAACGGCATGGCGATAGAAGGCAGAAGCTTTGCGGCACAGTCGGACAGCGTTGTGACGGCCTCCTTCCGCGAAATTGTCAAGCCGACGTGTTATGCAGGCTTTTTACACATCTCTGATAACGGTACCGTGACACTGGAAAAAGAACGGTACAGAGTGGGCGAAACGGTTCAGATTACGGTTGTTCCCAATGAGGGATATAAGCTGTCTCAGCTTTCGTACTACAATTCGTACACACGGGAAAACGTGGAGATTCCCTTGGATACCTGCTCGTTTACAATGCCGACATTTGATGTTTTGATTGAAGCCGTGTTTACGGAACGAATGTCCCACAGCGTGACGGCCAAATCGTTTGGATTTGACATAGTGCTGAGCAGTAACATATACAGCCTTTATGAGGGTGAGACGGTAAAGCCGGAGATGTATTTGCCGGACAACACACCGATTGACGCGGAAGAAATTGAACAGCTTTATTACAGGACGGAAAGCGGCGAAAAGGTGCTGATTACGGGGGACAGCTTTATTATGCCGGATGAGCCGATTACAATTTATTGTACGTTAAAGAAATATCCGATTCATGTTACATACACGGGTAACGGTAATGTATCGGTTTCTACAAACTGTTATGAATACGGCGAGGACGGGGACAGCCTTTTGGAGGTACCGGGCAAAACGTTTTACGGTGATCGGGTGCATGTTTCCTATAACGCTAACGGCTCCTTTTACTTAGATGGCGGCGCACCGCTTTTAAACGGTGTACCGATGGAGGATCAATGGTTTGTGATGCCGAAGGAGGGCGTTACCGTCTCGGCGGTATTTCGATCCGACACCTTTAAAAGAGTTACCGTTGAAGCAGCCGAGCACGGCCGATTGTACACGGATGCAAGCGGCTACTCCGATACGGTAGAGTCGGATGTTTTGGGTGCGGATGCCGGTCAGACGGTTCAGGTTTGGCCGGAGGCGGACGACGGCTATCGGCTTGCAGCTTTAACCATGAACGGCACAGAGGTTGCCTATGATGAAGCGGCAGGAGCCTATTGCTTTATCATGCCCGATACAGACGTTGTGCTGCGCGCCGTCTTTGTGGAGGATACCTATCAGGTAACCTTTAAAAATTACGACGGTACGGTTTTGTTTGAGCAGCGTGTGGCAAGCGGTGCGGATGCCGCGTATCAAGGCGCAGCGCCGACACGTCCGAGAGAGGGCAATATGCTGTATACCTTTACCGGCTGGGACAAGAGCCTTACGGGCATAACGGCCGATACTGAGGTGTTTGCCGTATTTAAGGGAACGGTGCATATGGAAATTCACAACGAAGAAGAACTGGAACGCGTTCGGGAAAATCTTGACGGATATTATGTTTTGGCGGCCGACATTACCCTAACAAAGCCCTGGACGCCGATAGGCGCAACCGTAATCGGAACGTCCTCGGCGTTTACCGGGGTGTTTGACGGAGACGGCCACACCATTTCAAATGTTGTGATTGCACCCGTGAACGATACAAACGGCACAAACGAGGTTTCGGGCTTTTTTGCACACATTCAAAATGCCGAAATTAAAAATCTGGGTCTTGTGATTCAGTTTGGCGGCGAGAGTGATTATCACAGCACGGAAACACGCATCGGCGGCCTGACGGGCACGGCGACAGGCAGTGTGATTTCGCGCTGCTACGCCACGGGGACGATACAAAGCAGCGCACAATATAACAACGTTATCGGCGGTTTGGTCGGCGATGCTTCGGGTACCGATCTTTCGGACTGTTATGCCATTGTGGATATAACGGCAGACGGCAAGTACCCCAAGGCGGGCGGCCTTTTGGGCACAGCAGGCGGCGGCAGCATTACAAACTGCTACAGCGCAGGCAAAATCGTTTTGACGGGTACGATAGAGGAACAGGCCGTCGGCGGTCTGCTTGGCAGCACATACTATGTTACGGAAGCGCCTGCGGTGCGTAACAGCTATTATTGCCGGGATACGTATTCTTACGAGTATAACGGCTATGGAGCGGAGCTGAATTTGGCCGATCTGCATAGCTGTGATACGTTTAGGGATTTTTCGGGTTCCGAGCCGCCGTGGGCGTATCGTTGGGATTTTGACAACACCTGGGTGATTGATAAAAAGCAAAACGGTGGCTTCCCCACGCTGCAATTTAAAAACACGCGGCTTGATTTGACAGTGACCGATACACTGCACAGACCGGACGTGAATCTGGTGGAGATTGAACTGGATTTATCAAAGTGGGTTAAGGGTGATTTGGTTTTTGCAGGCTATCGAAACGGCAAATTGACTTGTGTTGATACCACGTACAATTATACGGAAAGCGGTCAGTTTTTTGGCGGCGGCTGGCATAAATTTTATTATGAGGGAGAAGCGCCGGAGATGGTTAAGGTTATGGTTTGGAAAGGAGTCGGCACGATGATGCCGCTTTGTGAAATTGCCGAAATAAAGATGAGCGCTGTTCCGGTGGCAACAGAATAAAAAGCGGTATGCGGTTCGGCATAGCGGTATAATATGGGTATCAAACGGGCATACTAGCCATTGTTAAAGGAGATGATGCTTAGTATGCCGAAGGAAAAGCCGAAAACAAAAATTAAGGACATAGCGCTGAGTGAAGAAGATTTGCCGCGCCGGAATGCAAACGAGGATGAAGCCTATGACAAATTTGAGCTGAGCAATGCCTGTTCGACAACGGACTGCACGGGGCTGATTCAAACACCGCCGCTGACGGAGGGAGAGTTGGAATCGTATATGGATGTGTATGATTTTCAGCCGCCGAATGTGACAGAGAAGGATGACAAAAGCAAAGAATAACCGGATATAACCAAGAAAAGGCACGAACTGCCATTGCGTAGTTCGTGCCTTTTCTTGGCTACTGTGAAACTATTTTATAAACCGCGTAGGGGAGTTGTCAGAGGGGATGCCCCTCTGACTTCCAAATGCGATTTTTGCGGGCATGTACCGCGAAAATCGCTCCTATAAAGGGTCGGCGCATCGTTTGTTGTGGCCATACGGATGGTGATTTCTTGCATAATGGGTTCGCTTCCTTTTCATTTTATATTGATTTTTTCATCAATTCATTTTATAATAATACGTAAAGACAAACAAGAGGGGCAGGAAAAACGGCATGGATACAACATCATCGGCATTTTTGATTGAGCCGATTGCAACCATTCACAACGGCTACAGCTCTAAATTTGGGATTCCGCGCCAAAGCGGACGCGCATCCGAAGCGCTTTCGACCATTGTATTTGAAAAGCCTTATCGCGTGCAAGAGGCCTTGCGCGGTATGGAAGCATATTCGCATTTGTGGCTGATTTGGCAGTTTTCGGCCTGTCCGCAAGGGGCGTTTCGTCCCACCGTACGGCCGCCGCGCCTGGGCGGTAACACCCGTGTGGGCGTGTTTGCCACGCGCTCACCCTTTCGACCCAATCGGCTGGGTCTTTCCTCCGTTCGGCTGGAATCGATTGAAAAAACCAAGCACGAGGGCATGGTGTTAATCGTCAGCGGCGCGGATTTAATGGACGGTACGCCGATTTTTGACATTAAGCCGTACATCAGCTACACAGACTCTCACCCCGATGCGGTTTGCGGCTTTGCCGAAGCGCAAAGCGGCTATCGGCTAACGGTATACTGCCCCGAGGAACTGCTGCGGCCGCTTGCACCGCGCACACGTGCGACGCTTTTGCAGATGCTGGAAAACGATCCGCGGCCGGCCTATCAGCACGATGAAACGCGTGTATATGCCTTTGAATTTGAAGGGCATGCGGTGCGGTTTTCGGTCGATGGAAAGACGCTGACCGTACATGCAATTGTATAGCGGCCTTCGGACTTTCGCAAACTATAATGGGGGCGTTGTCGGAGGGACATCTGTATCGACACGCACTAATGCCTTGGTGAGAATCTATGCTTTTTCCGTCTTTTCGGCTGCATTTTGCGCGCCGGTACGCGGATATACGGCCGCAGTGCGTTTTCCATTCCCGTAACCGTCCAGCTGATTTTGGCAAGTCCTTCTACCGTTATATCGGCGTATTTTTCATACAGGGGTCGCCGCTCACGATCCAGCTTATACAGTCGGCTTGGGTCGGCCGCCAAAAGCGGACGAATGGATAAATTTATTTTTTTCAAAATCGCTTCGGGTGTTCTGTCCAAAAAAACAACAACGGCGTTTTGCTTTAAATAGGCCATGTTTTGCGGATTTAAAACCGCGCCGCCGCCCGTGGCGATAATTTTGCCGCCCGATTCGGACAGTGCTTTGGCGGCTTCGGTTTCCATGCGGCGAAAAGCTTCTTCGCCCTTTTGTTCAAATATTTTGCGGATGCTCATACCCTCTTTGCGTTCGATGTAAGCATCCATATCCACAAAATGCATGCGCAGGCGATAGGAAAGCGCCGCGCCCACGGTGCTTTTGCCGCAACCCGAAAGACCGATGAGCACAATGTTTTTTCTCATGCGCCGATCCCCCTGTTTGAATGGTAACAGCCCAAAAGCTGTAGGCTTGCCGCCATATGCTGCAATTCGTCCAGTGCGGCCTGCACCTCTTTTGACTGCGGATTTGCCGAAACATCGGCAAAAAACAGATATTCAAAATTGTGCCCGGCCAAAGGACGCGAGGCAATGTATAAAAGATTGAGTCCGTGCCTTGCAAACACCCCCAGCGCTGCATGCAGCGAGCCGCTTTGGTGCGGCAGGGTAAACGCCAGGCTGACGGTGTTGGCATTCGGCGCGGTTTCGGGCTGACGGGAAACGGCAATAAACCGCGTTGTGTTTATATCGGCCGATTGAATATCCTCGGCCAAAACGGCAAGTCCGTAAAGCTCTGCCGCGTGGCGTGAGGCAATGGCGGCGTTTTCTGCGCTTTGCGATTCGGCCACAAAGGCTGCACTATCTGCCGTGCTGGGCATGGGGATTTGCTTGGGGCTGCCCATTTTGCTTAAAAATTCGGCACACTGCAAAAATCCCTGCGGATGGGAGTAGACGCGCCGAATATCACCGAGCGCTGCGCCCTTGTGTGCGGCCAGCACGTGGCGCACGGGCAAGGTCAGCTCTGCAACAATATACAAATGATGCGTGCTGAGCAAATCCAGCACATCATTAATCGCGCCTGTGGAGGTGTTTTCTACCGGCAAAACGGCAATATCCGCTTCTCCGCGCTTCAGCTTTTCAAGCACGCCTGCAAAGCTATCGGCCGCAAGGGCAGCTTCGGCCTGCGGCAAAAGCGTGTAAAGCGCCGCTTCGCTGTACGAACCGGGGCGGCCGAGATAAGCGCCGCGCTTATGCGGCAGGGTGCCGACATGCGGCGGCCTAAGCGGCATATCGGCCTGCTGCTGACGGCGTGAAAGCGCCATGATATATGCAAAAAAGTCCGCCGTGGCCTGCTTGTATTCAGGATTTTGCACGGCTTCTGTGCGTGATTTCAGCACTTCTTTTTCACGCTCCGGCACAAAAACGGGCAAGTGGTTTGCCTTTTTAAACGCGCCGACTTGCTTGGTTGCATCCATGCGCTGTTCAAACAGCGCCAGCATTTGGCGGTCAATTTCATCAATTTTTTTGCGAAGCCGGGTCAGCATAGGTTTTCGCCTCCTGTAATAAATCGGCTGCCACAAGCGCCGCGCAGGCCTCGGTTACGCAAACGGCGCGGTGCACAATACACGGGTCGTGGCGGCCGTGAATGGTCATGGTTTCGTTTTGCCCTGTTTGCACATTGACCGTGTTTTGCGGACGGCCGATGGAGGGCGTTGGCTTGACGGCGACGGTAAAGCATACCGGCATACCGTTTGTGATGCCGCCGTTAATGCCGCCGTTTTGGTTGGTTTTGGTTTTAATTGCGCCGCCTTCGTCTACATACAGCGCGTCATTGGCTTCGCTGCCGTGCAGACGGGCTATATCGAATCCGCTGCCGAAGGCAACGCCCTTTACGGCCGGAACCGAGAATAAAAGCGCCGAAAGGCGGCTTTCGACCGATTCAAAAAACGGTGAGCCAAGCCCGGCAGGCAGGCCGGTGATGAGCGCCTCAATCACGCCGCCGACAGAGTCGGCTTCGGCGCGCGCGGCCTCTATGGCATCCGAAAAGGCCTGTTCGGCCGTTTCGGAGAGCACGGGCAGGGTTTTGCCGCGCAGGGCACGGTAGGCTGCAAGATCGGGATGCACGGCATCAAAGGGTACATCCGGCGCGCAGGTACCGATGGATTTGATGTGCGCAAAAATTTCAATGCCCTGCGCGTGCAGCCAGGGGCGCACCACCGCACCGGCAAATACAAGCGGCGCCGTCAGCCGTCCGGAGAAGTGGCCGCCGCCGCGATAATCGGCAAAGCCGTGGTAGCGGCAAAGTGCGGCATAATCGGCATGAGACGGGCGCAAAAGAGAGGGTGTATAATCACCGGAGCGCGTGTTGGTGTTTTCAATAACGGCGCACAGCGGCGTACCTGTGGTTTTGCCGCGGAACAGGCCGCTGACAACGTGCGGTGCATCGGCCTCGTGCCGCGGCGTGGAAAGGCGGTTGCGGCCGGGTGCACGGCGATCCATTTCTTTTTGTACTTCATCCAAATCGACCGTAAGGCCGGACGGCAGACCGTCCATCACGACGCCGATAGCCGCCGAGTGCGATTCGCCGAAGATTGATATTTTAATTGAGTTTCCGAAGCTGTTTGCCATGATGCGCTCCTTTCGTTTTTAACTTTATTTTGTCAACCCCTCGTAATCCTCCCAAAAGTTGGCATATGATTTTGCCACACATTCGCTGCCTAAAATTGTAACCGCTCCGCTTGCCACGGTTGCGGCAATAGCAGCGGCCATGGCGATGCGATGGTCGTTGCAGCTGTCCACCGTGCCGCCTGTCAGCGGTGTTTTGCCGCAGATAATCAGCGCGTCATCGGTGGGCGTTACCTGTGCACCAAGGCGGTTTAACATATCGGCGGTGGTCAGTAGACGGTCGCTTTCCTTAAGGCGCAGGCGCGCGGCACCGACAAGGCGCGTTGTGCCCTCGGCCTGTGTGGCCAAAACAGCCAAAATGGGTACCAAATCCGGGATTTGGCTGACGTTGATGGTTTGCGCCTTAAGCGGTGTGCCAAAGCGGCGGATAATGTCGCAAATTGCCTTATCGCCCTGGCAGGAGGCTTCGTTCAGCCCGTTTACGGTGACGTGGCTGCCCAGCGCATTTGCTGCCAGATAAAACGCGGCTTGCGAATAATCGCCCTCCACGGTGATGCTTTGCGGCAAAAAGCGCTGCCTACCGGGGATGGAAAAGCTTTGGTAATCATGATTTTTTACCGTAATGCCAAACTGCTTTAAAACGGCAAGCGTTAAATCAATATAGCCGATGGATTCGGCCGGTGTGGTCAGCGTTAGTGTGCTGTCTCCCTCTGTTTGCGGCAGGGCAAACAAAAGCCCGGTAATAAACTGAGAGCTGACATTGCCGGGCAGACTGTAAGCGCCGCTGTGCAGGCGGCCGCTGAAGGTTACGCTGTCCGGCGTTTGCGTGTAGCGGATTCCGGCCGCATCGCAAACGGAAAAATACGGCTCAAGCGGACGCTGCATTAAGCGGCCGCGGCCGGTAAAGTGCACCGTTTTGCCGCAAAGCCATGCCAGCGGAATTAAAAATCGCAGCGTAGAGCCGGATTCGGAGCAGTCGATCAGCGTTCCGTCCGCGCAGGTGGGGTGCGCGCCGCGCACGGTGGCGGCAGCCGTCGTCTCACGTATCGATGCGCCCAGAGTGCGCATGGCGGTGATGGTTGCGCGGATATCCTCTGAAAAGGCGAGGTTTGATATGGCGGAAACACCTGCGGCACAGCCTGCCGCAATAACGGCGCGGTGTGCCTGGCTTTTGGAGGGCGGCACGGTAACGGCGCCGCAAAGCTTATGCGGAATAATAATTTTATCCATACGATGATTCTCCCTTGGCGATTGTAGGGACAGGTGTTATGTTTTCCTGTTCGGTGGTTTGTTTCACCTGTTAATTTTTGTAGGGGCGGAGCAAAGCTCCGCCCGCAGTTCTGATTATTTTCTTTCGATTTTTCGTTACCGCAAAACGGCGCCCAGTTCTTTTTCCAGTGCGGCCAATATATTTTGTACGGTTTCGTTCACTTCGGCATCGGTCAGGGTTTTATCCATAGATTGCAGCTTCAGCGAATACGCCATTGATTTTTTATGCTCCGGCACCTGTTTGCCCTTGTATACATCGAACAGCGTCAGGCCTGCAAACAGACTCTTTGCCTGTTTTTTAATCACGCGTTCCACATCGGCTGCCAGCACGGTTTCGTCTGCCAAAATGGCCAAGTCACGCGTTACGGCCGGGTATTTCGGCAGCGGCTTATAGGTTTTATGATCCTTTGAATAGGTCAAAAGGTCGGGCAGATTAAGCTGCACGGCGTACACTTCTTTTGAAAGGCCGTAGTTATCGCAAACAGCCGGGTGAATTTGGCCGATGATGCCGATTTCCTTTTTACCCACACAAATGGAGGCGCAGCGGCCGGGATGGAAGGTGGGGTTTTCACTTTCCGGCAAAAAGCTTGCGCCCGAAAGGCCGACAGCGTCGAACAAAGCTTCGATAATGCCCTTGCAGTCGTAAAAATCACAGTTGCCGTACATGCCGAGGCTGATTACGCGGCGTTCCTCCGGCAGCGCTTCGCCCTCCTGCGGCAGATAAATGGTGGCCAGCTCAAAAAGCCGTGCCGACGGCTGCTTAAAGTTTTGGTTGCGCGCCAGCACCTCCAGCATGGAGTGCAGTGCGGTTGTACGCATAATGGAATTTTCTTCACCCAGCGGATTGCTGATGGTTACGGCTTTTCGCAGCGGGCTTTCGGCCGGCAGGCAAAGCTTATCAAACAAATTGGGGTTGGTAAAGCTGTAGGTAACGATTTCGTTCAGGCCGCAGGCGCAAAGAATGTTTTTCACCACATCCTCCAGCTTTTGCGCCGGGGTTTTCACACTGTGCGAGGTTTCGCCACGCATTAATGTGGAGGGGATTTTATCATAGCCGTAAATACGCAGCACTTCCTCTGCCACATCGGCAAAGCCTTCCACATCCGCACGATAGGAGGGCGGCGTAACGCTGTTTTCGGTCACTTCAAAATCCAATGCGCGCAGGGTTTCTTCCATTTCGGTACGGCTGATGTCCGTACCCAAAAACGCGTTGATTTTTTCGGGGTCAAAGGGAATGACGTTCGGCTCTTTGGCAGCGCCGCGCACATCAATCATGCCGTCTACCACCTCGCCGCAGCCAAGCTCCTCAACCAGTTCACAGGCGCGGAGCAATGCCGGTTCGGTGTTTTCGGGGTCAAGCCCTTTTTCGTATCGAGCCGAGCTTTCGGTTCTAAGTCCCAGCTTGCGCGCGGTTTTACGCACCATGGGGGCGCAGAAGGTGGCCGATTCAAACAAAATGGTGGGTGTATCATCTTCAATTTCGGAATTTTGGCCGCCCATAACACCGGCTACGGCTACGGGCTTTTCGCCGTCGCAAATCATCAGCATGGTTTCATCCAGTGTGCGCTCCACATCATCCAGCGTGGTGATTTTTTCACCGGGGTGTGCACGGCGTACGCAGATGGACGCGCCCTTTACATGGCGCAGGTCAAACGCATGCATCGGCTGACCGTATTCCAGCATAATATAATTGGTAATATCTACAATGTTGTTGATGGAACGGATGCCGCAGGCCTTTAAGCGGTGCTGCATCCATAAGGGCGAAGGGCCGATTTTGACGTTTTTAACGATTTTGCCGCAATAGCGTAGGCAGCCCTCTTTATCCTCAACCGAAATTTTGACATAGTCGTTTGCATCGCCGCCGCAGCCTTTTACAACCGGCTTTTTCAGGTGGAACGGCTTATGGAAGGTTACGGCCGTTTCGCGCGCCAAGCCGATGATGGAAAGGCAATCCGGGCGGTTGGAGGTAATTTCAAAATCTACAATATTTTCATTCAGGTTAAACACGTCGCGGATGTCGGTACCCGGCTTTAGGTCGTCGTCCAAAATTAAAATGCCGTATTCGGCATCGGGAAAGTCGTGCTCGTCCATGCCCAGCTCCTCATATGAGCAGAGCATACCGGCCGATTCCACACCGCGCAGTTTGCCGGTTTTAATTTTTGTGCCGTTTGGCAGCACGGCGCCGTCCAGCGCAACGGGTACGGTTTGACCCGGCTTAACGTTGGGTGCGCCCGTTACGATTTGCAGGGTTTTTTCGCCCACATTGACGCGGCAAACCACCAGCTTATCGGCATCCGGGTGGGGGGTGATTTCCTCAATTTTGCCGACAACAACGTTTAACAGGTTTTCGCCGGGGTTTTCAACGCCCTCTACCTTCGAGCCTGTCATTGTCATGGCGTGGTTATATTCTATCGGCGTAATGCCGGTTATATCGGTATAGTCATTCAGCCAACTCATGGGTAATTTCATGGTGTACGTCTCCTTTCTTATCGTTTAAAACTGATTTAAAAACCGCAGGTCGTTTTCGTATAAAAGGCGCATATCATCAATATTCATGCGGCGCATAACAATACGCTCCAGTCCCAGGCCGAAGGCAAAGCCGCTGTAAATGCTTGTATCGATGCCGCAGCGCTCCAGCACCTTGGGGTGCACCATACCGGCGCCCAAAAGCTCGATAAAGCCTTCGCCCTTGCACACACGGCAGCCCTTGCCGCCGCAGACAAAGCACGAAACGTCCACCTCGGCGCTCGGCTCGGTAAACGGGAAGTGGTGCGGACGGAAGCGCAGCACGGCATCATTTCCGTACAGCGTTTTCATAAAGGTTTCGAGCGTACCTTTTAAATCGCCCATCGTAATGCCCTTATCCACAACCAGGCCTTCAATTTGATGGAACACGGGGGAGTGGGTGGCATCTACCGCATCGCTGCGGTATACGCGGCCGGGGGCAATGACGCGAATCGGCGGTTTTTGCTTTTCCATTACGCGTACCTGCACCGATGAGGTTTGCGAACGGAGCACAACGTTATCATTAATATAAAAGGTATCCTGCGTGTCGCGTGCGGGGTGATCCTTGGGGATGTTTAACGCTTCAAAATTATAATAGTCATATTCAACTTCGGGACCTTCGGCAATGGAAAAGCCCATGCCGATAAAAATATCCTTAATTTCGTCCAAAACGGTGGTCAGCGGATGTGTTTTGCCGAGCTGCGGCTCACGTCCCGCCATGGTGACATCCAGGGCTTCGGCCTTAAGCTGCTCGCGCCGTGCGGCAGAGAGCAGTGTGTTTTTCTTTTCGTCCAGCCGCTTTTCAATAAAGCTGCGAACCTCGTTGGCCAGCTGGCCGATAACGGGGCGTTCCTCGGTCGAAAGCGCACCCATACCGCGCAAAATGGCGGTCAGTTCACCTTTTTTGCCCAGCATGCGGACGCGGATGTCCTCCAGATCCGGCAGATCTTTTGTGCCGGACAAGGCTTCCTCAGCCTTTTTCTTCATGCTTAAAAGCTGTTCCTTCATCATTGTATAAAAATCTCCTTTCGTTTTTACGTGATTCAATTTGCTGCGTTATATAAAAAAACGCTCATCCCCCAAAAGGGACGAGCGCAGAGCACGTGGTACCACCCTTATTCCCGATGCATGGCAATCGGCTTCTTTGGCGCGTAACGTGCGCAGACGGCGCAGCCTAGCAGCATAACTGTTCAGCAGCGCGGCTCCAAGGTGAAATTTCAAGCCTGCCCTTAACCGGATTTCCTTTCAGCCCGTGAGAAACCCTCTCTTTTTGAGGTGGCGGCGGCTCTACTTTGCCTTTTCGCAGCCTTTATTTGTGAATGTTTTCTTTATTGTATCATATGTGCTGCCGATTTGCAAGGGGGTTCAAAAAATTTTTTAAGCTGTCCGGGCATTTGGTTTTACAAAGCGTTTTACCGATTTTTTGAGAAAAACAAAAACTGTCGCACGTTCTAAAAAAGTGACACCGGACTTTACATTGCCTGTGCCGCCGTTTTATGATATACTGCAAAAAAACATAAGCTGCAAGGCGGTTTGCAGAATCGGGAGGCAACCCAATTATGGATCATTCACAAATGTATGCAGGCGGCATGGTGATAACCGCCGATGCGGAAAACACGCAGGCAGGGGCGCAATCCGTTTGCCTGATAGGCAGCTTGTGGCGCGGCAATCAATTTTTGGGTGTTCGCGCGGCAAGCGTTCATCTGTACGGGAAGGAAAAAAAGACCCTGAGCCTGGCGTTTGAAAACGTAAGCGCAGGCGATCGGGTTGAAATTTCCGCTTGGGACAGCCCGACAGGCTGTAAGCTATACAGCCGCGGTATAACGGTTTATACATGCGGAAGATAAAAAGCAGTGGGGAAGGCAGCAGAATGCAGGATATGAACCCCGATTTTTACAACCGCTTATTTTTAATACAACATAAGAAAGGATGACTCGCATGAAAAAATTAATATCCCTTGCACTGGCGTGCAGCTTTATGATGGCCGCGGCGGTTATGCCCATGACCGGAGCGGCGGCCGAAATGCAGGTAATTGATTTTAGCGCCGCAGAAGGCGCAAGCTATGGCGGCACAATTGCGGCGGATGCCGCAACCCAAAACCCCTGTTTGGCTGTTGCAGAGGACGAGACGGCAAGTATCACCTTTGATGAAACGGCCGCCACGGTGGATTTTAAGCTGAAATCGGCCGACAGCGCCAAACCGGTTACGGTAACGCTGGGTTCGGACGTGCTTACCTTTACCGGCGATGCGGTTACCCTTGGCGAGACACCTATAAGCTTTGTGGCCGGACTTTGGTACAATTTACGTGTAACGGCTGCCGGGAGCGGCGCGGTTTTGTACATTGACGGTGTGCAGATGGGAACGCTCGCCGGAACGGACGCAGGCTTTACGGCTCTCGGTATCAGCGGTGCTGCCTATGTGGATGACGTAATCGCCTATACCGCCGCAGATAGGTATCGCCCCGTGACCTTTACGTTTTCGGCTAAAATGCCCGAAGAAGAGGACGGTTATCTGCGTTTTTGCGGCCGACATGCAAACGGCCCTTCGGGTGCGGCCAACAATAATCTGACATCTGATTTTGAAAAGAACTTTATCATTTTAGAAAAGGGCGAAATCAGAGCGCAGCAGCGGTCAACCAATGCACGCAGCACACTTTTGGGCAGCTATGTGCCCGGCGAATGGAATCATTTTGCGGTTACGTATTATCCGGGCATGCAGACGAACCGTGTGGATATTCGCATAAACGGTCAATTTGTTCGCACAAGCGGCAACATTCCAAGGGCTTGGTCCGGTGCGCTGATGCTGGCCGGAAGCGCGGTTAAGCTGCAAACCATCGAAGAATTTATTCTGTATTATTATAATGCGTCAGATACTGCACAGCCCGTTGGCAGTACAGTGCTTTTGGATAACTTTAACGTGATTGCAGGGTATTATGATGCGCCGGAGCAGCCGAGTCTTTCATACAGCGGCACAGATCTTGTGATTGACAATAAAGAGGTTATTATGTTTACCGCTAAAACAGCGGTCGATTTGAAAGCGCAGCTGCAAGAGGGGGCAAACGGAACGGTTAGCATCTATCAGGACGACAGCTTTACGGCAGAAGCCACGGGAAATGTGGCCGCAGGCAACAAAATTGTTGTGCAAAAGGGCGATCTGTTTGCATATTACACAGTAACAGAACCAAAGCTTACCATTACCCAACGGGAAACCGTGAAAAATCACAGGCCGATTTTGCGGCTGATGGCGCAGCTGGATAAAACAAACGCCGCGGACGGCACACCGCGCGGCAATGAACTGCAATATATCGATAAACGGATGACACAGCCTTTGGAGGCCACAGAGGACATGATGGCCGATAACTATCAGCTTGCGCGGCTGATTATCTCTAACATATTAAGCGATGTTTTGCCGCCGGAGCTGCACTGTGCGTTTTGCAGCTTAAACGGCGCCTTTTGCGGTATTGTCAATACCGTCCGCAAGGAGGGCAGCGGCGATAAAATTAAGCAGGCGCTTTTGCAGCACATTTTTGAAGTCAATCTGCATCAGGCCAGACCGCAGATTCAAACGGCCAAGTGTCTTGTGTATGACGTGATGGGCTGTGTGATGAAGGTGCTGAACGATATTGGTGATTTGGATGGCAACAACGTTTTTGAGCAGTTTAAGGTGTTTGAAAGAATTGACAGGTGTAAAACGGTGCTTTCCATTCAAAAGGAATTAACGGATATTTTTAAAAAGATTTGTGAAAACAGTATGAATGAAAGTGTTGAAAAAATGCATCGGCTGATTGAAGGCGTTAAAACTTTTGTCGGCAGTTATTATGATGACCCGAATTTATCCTGCGAGGTCATTTCCGATCTTTTAAAATGAATCAGAGCTATTTATCCACCATGTTTCGCAAATATGCCAATCAGGGACTTTTGGAATATATTGTGAAGCTGCGCGTGGAAAAGGCAAAGCAGCTTTTGGAGGAAACCGACGTAACCTGGGCCTGCTTTGTGGATTACGGTGTGAAAAAGCAAGAGATGATTCGGACGTATAACGGCTGCATTAATTCTTTGGCGCGCCATTGGCGGCAGGATTACGGTCTGCCCCGTGACAGAAATTTGGGCTATGGCAGCCGCATTATTGCCATGGCAGGCGCATCAAGGTATGCAAACTGTATCGGTATTCCCACGGCGCTTTTAGAAAGCTCCTGGCAGCAGAAATACACGACCGATACCGAAATGTACGGCCCGGTGACAAACGCCATAAGCGCCGAATATTTCGGTAATATGGCGCTGCGGCTGGCAAAGGAATATTTATAAATTGTCAGGTATAACTACAATAAGCGGAACCTGCTGCCTACAGAAGCAGGTTCCGCTTAATTTTTTTTTGTAGGGGATACAATCCTTCGCCGAAACACCCTTTGACGGGACTTTCGGCCTTTAAAGGGTCTAACCATTGCTGTTTTTGTGCGAAAAATCATCATTTGCGGCGCACATAAAACCCTTTACAAGGTTACGCCGTCTTTAAAGATGGAGATTTCGCGGTAACCGTTTTTCTCGTTTTTGGTTTGCGTACCGTCAGCAACCGATACAACATAGCAAAATAGCTCTTCGCTTAATTCGTCCATGCTTGTGCCGCTTAAAAGCCGTCCGGCATCAAAATCGATCCAATTGGCTTTTTTAGCCGCCAAGGCCGAATTGGTGGAAAGCTTAACGGTGGGCACCGGTGCGCCGAGCGGCGTGCCGCGGCCGGTGGTAAACAAAATAAGGTGTGCGCCTGCCGCTGTTAAATTTGTTACGGCTACCATATCATTTCCCGGTCCGTTTAACAGGTTAAGCCCCGGTTTTTGCAGCGTATCGCCGTAATCCAGCACGTCCACAACCTTGGAGGTGCCGCCTTTTTGTACGCAGCCCAGCGATTTTTCCTCCAGTGTGGTAATGCCGCCTGCCTTGTTGCCGGGCGACGGATTTTCGTATATCACCTGATTATGCCGTGTAAAATATTCTTTAAAACGGTTGATTAAATCGACGGTTTTATCAAACACGGCGCGGTTTTCGCAGCGTTCCATCAAAAGCGTTTCGGCGCCGAACATTTCGGGCACCTCGGTCAGCACGCTGGTGCCGCCGCAGGCGATTAACCGATCGGAAAAGCGGCCGACCAGCGGATTGGCCGTGATGCCGCTGTAGCCGTCACTGCCGCCGCATTTTAGGCCGACCTTCAGTTCTGAGACGGGGATCGGCTCACGCGTGAAGCCGTCTGCATAGGCGCGCAGCTCCGCAATCAGGCGCGCGGCCTCGCTTTCTTCATCCTCGGCCTCTTGCGAATTTAAAAATTTAACGCGGTTGGGGTCATATTCACCCAGCACAGATTGAAAAACACCGATGTTGTTATTTTCGCAGCCCAGTCCCAGCACTAAAACACCGCCTGCGTTGGGGTGATTTACCAAGCCGCGGAGTGTTTTTTGCGTAATCTCCTGGTCGCCCCCCAGCTGTGAGCAGCCGAAGGGATGCGGCAGCGCAAGGCAGCCGCACCGTGCGGCGATGCGCTCTGCCGTTTTATTGACGCAGCCAACGGTGTTGATAATCCAGATATCATTACGGATTCCCACCGAGCCGTCCGCACGGCGATAGCCCATAAACGTCGGCACCTCGCCCGGTGCGGCAGTTTCGGTAAAGTGCGGCTCGTAGGTATAATGCAGCAGCTCACCCAGCGCGGTTTTGACGTTGTGCGTGTGCACATGCTCGCCGCGGTGAATATCACGGGTGGCGATGCCGATGGGGAACCCGTATTTAATGATTTTGCTGCCGGCCGGAATATCACACAGGGCGTATTTATGGCCGTCCTCTAAGTGGATATCGACGTTATCTGACGGATGAATCTGCAAGCCGTTCTACCTCCTCCGTCAAAAAGGATAAATCCATCCCCCAAAAATCGGCACGTGCCAGCGCCTCGGCCGTGGTGGCGGTTTTTAAAAATGCCATGATTGCCGGATCATCGTTGGCCATATCGGTTTTATAAAAGGCCAAAAGTGCGGCAAAGCCCTTTAAAAGCGTTTGCGGATAGCTGCCGAACCGCTTTTTATATTCCAAAATAGAAGGCAGCACGCGTACCTTGAATTTGCTGACGGAATTGAGCGCAATAGAGGACAGCATGTGGCGGATATACGGATTGGCAAAGCGTTCAAAAACGTCCTTTGCATAGGCTGTCAGCTCCTCTTTGGGGAGATCCAGCGTGGGGATAATTTCTTCAAACACGCATTTTTCCAAATAGGCATGCATATTGCTGTCGTTCATGCAGTCGCCCACGGTTTCAAATCCGCGCAGCATGGCATACGGCACCAGCGAGGTGTGCGCACCGTTTAAAATACGTACCTTGCGTGTGCGGTACGGCTCTAGGTTATCCGTAAACACAACGTTTAAGCCGATTTCTTTGAGAGGCAGCGCCTTTTCTACAATCGGGTCGCCCTCAATGACCCACAAATGGAACAGCTCGGAGGTGTTGCGCATGTTATCCTCATAGCCCAGCTGTAAATCCTCATTTTTGGGAAAGCCCGTTACAATGCGGTCTACCAGTGTGCAGCAGAAGTGATTTTCCGTATCCAGCCAGTTTAAAAACGCATCGCCCAGCTGCCATTCTTCGGCATATTGACGGACGATGGCGGCCAGCTTTTCGCCGTTGCGGTCAATCAGCTCGCAGGGGAGCAGAATCAGGCCGGGGAGACCCTTTTGGAAACGGTGATACAAAAACTGTGTCAGCTTGGCAGGGTATGAAACGGCCGGGCGGTCGGTCAATTGATCTCCGGCATGATAGGCAATGCCGGCTTCGGTTGTGTTGCTTACCACAAATTGCAAATCGGGATTTTCGGCCAGCTTTAAGTAAGCGTCAAAATCGTCATAGGGCTTTACGCAGCGCGAAATTACGCTGATGACATCGCGGTTGACGGTCGGTTTGCCGTTTTCCAGGCCGCGCATAACGTGGGTATACAGGCAATTTTGTTCGCTCAATTTGTCGCACATGCCCTTTTCGATGGGCTGCACGACAACCACGCTGCCGTCAAATTTGCCGCTGTCGGCCAGCTTTTGAAACATCCAATCCACAAAGCCGCGTAAAAAGCCGCCTTCGCCAAACTGTACAACGCGTTCGGGACGCTCTGTTTTTGCGTATATTTCCTGAATTTTTTGCATTATGTATCAGCTCCTTATTTGATTCAAAAAATCTTCTGAT
>UQYH01000012.1 GCA_900545185.1 uncultured Eubacteriales bacterium
GAAAAACAGTTGTTGAAAACTATCTTATGTTTTATTGGGTAGATGAACCGGGCAAAACCGTCACCGTTGCACGGGTGATTTACGGCAAGCGCGACTATGGAAAAATGATTGAATAGATAAAAAGCGTAACCGCGAGTGTACGGTTATGCTCTTTTGTTTATATGGGCATATATTTATTTTCCTAGCTCTTAATGGATTCTTTTGTTATTTCAACACATGATTACTTTGTAAAATAGGGATTTTTTCAAAAATAGAGTTTTGTTTATAAATTTGGTTCTTGTAAAGCCTTTTGCGGCCATAGTATAATAAAATTGCGAGAGGCTTTAAAAGGGAGAGAACACAAATGGATTATAAAGCATACTTAACCGAAAACGTGATTCCGTTTTGGCTGAAAAACGGTATGGATCGAGAGCTTGGCGGCATTTATCTTTATTTGGATGAAAAAGGCAAGCTGTACGGCGATGAAAAGGGCGCATGGTTTCAGGGCAGGGCGCTTTACACATTGAGCCGTGCGTATAACACAATTGAGAAAAATCCCGAATACTTAGAAGCGGCAGGCCTGCTATACGACTTTTTGAAAAAGTGTACGCACGATGACGGCCGACTTGGGTTTAAAGTTACAAGAGACGGGCGCACTGTTGCAATGAATCGGTTTGATTATAGTGAGATGTTTGCGGCAATCGGGTGTGCGGAATATTATCTTGCAAGCGGAAAGGAAGAAGCGGCAGAAAAAGCAAAGCAGTTTTTTGAAACAGCATATGGCTTATATACCGAATTAATGGATTCGGTCGGAAAAACCATACGCTATAAACAGGTTGCTCCTTCAATGATTATACTTGCCACCGCACAGGTGATGAGAAAGCTTGATGCAAGGTACGATGACGTAGTATCGGACATGCTTGCGGAAATTACGGGCGGCGGCAATGTAAAGGATTTTGCGATGCTTGAAAATGTCTCGCAGTCGGGAGAGCTTGTCGATTCACCGGAGGGCAGACTTGTTAACCCCGGTCACAGCCTTGAATGCGCGTGGTTTTTGATGAGCGAGGGTGTTCATCGTCATGATAAAAGCTTGATACGCACAGCTAAAAACATGATTGATGTATCTATGGAATTGGGTCTTAAAAATAACGGTATTATTGCATTTTGCGATGTTTTCGGGAAGCCGTCCGAAGCGCTTGAGTGGGACATGCACATTTGGTGGCCGCAATGCGAAGCGATGATTGCCAATCGGCTGTGCTATGAAGTGACCGGCGAGACAAAATATATGGATGCGTTCCGCCGCTTGGAAAACTATGTATTTACGCATTTTGCCGATGCGGCAAACGGAGAATGGTACGGTTATATGCATTATGACGGAACAGTGGCCAATACGCTGAAGGGAAATATCTCTAAGGGGTTGTTTCACCTGCCGCGCATGCTGATGCAAATTTACGAAATAGAGAATCATAGAATTGTTTTTTAAGGTGAGCCGTTGATTTTTAAGAAAGAAGGGATTGTTTTGCTGAAAAAAATAAGTGTCATATTCTTGACTCTGGCGATGCTTTGCACGATGTTGCCGTCTGCATTTGCCGAAAACACTTTTTCGGGGATTATCGGCAGCGGAGAAAAAGCTTCATCGGGATGGGAAGTATACAATGCCGACGGTGCGGACATATCAAACGGAACCGATGCTGTTTATGGGACAACAGCGGTGCTGTCAACCCGATCGGCGCAAAAAAACACAGCGTTTGGAAAAAAACTGTCTTGGGGAGAAACGGATAACGTTTTGCAAATTGACATGGCGATACGCCGCAGTCAAATCGGCGGCGCAGATGTTGCGGCCGAAGGCTGGGGCGTGGATGCAACAGGCCCCCTTGCCGAACCGAACGGAACGCAGTTCATTAACTTTGCAAGCGATGGATTTATTTATTATTACGGTAAAAATCAAAACGGCGACAATAAAATTCTGTTGGGTGCCTACGAAGCAAATATCTGGTATGAGGTTTCGATTACGTATCTGCCCGAAAAGGGGCGGCTTGCCGGTACGATTAACGGCGGCCGGTATCAAAACCAATCCTTTGCCACCGGCGGAGTTGTTGCAGAGAAATTTACAGAGCTTGATTTTGGACTTAGAAGTACAAAATCCGCGGCGGCCGATGTTCGCTTTGGATACATTACTTTTGAAGTGAGCGATGCGACAGTCACGCAGTCTGATCTTTTTGACTGCGATTTTGATGATTTTGAAGTCGGCGCCTTTTCGGGCAGCGGCGGTGCACTCGGTCAATTTGATATTCCGGCAGATGATAAGCCTTATATCAAAATTGCAGAGAGTGATGCATCACACGGGAAAAGCGTTTTATTTACGCATGAGGGCGCCTATGTTGATCAGCTGCAATATAAGCTTGCGCAGCCTGTTCTTTCGGGCACGCTGGCTGTAGAATATTCAATTTGTATTGGCAATAATACGGGTTTTGAATTAATTGTGGACGGCACGGGGAGTGACGCATTAAGCGGCGCGTCGGGTTATTTTTTTGCAATGTCTATGGGCAGCGGCGAAGGGGCAACATGGCTGGGCAGCCGATTTGGCAGCGTCCCCTCCGATGCGGTTGATTTTGCGTGGCAATACGGCAAATGGTATCGCATAAAAATATTATTCAATATGACTGCCCGCAAAATGACAATGCAAATCAGCAGTGAGGGAAACACGGCCGACATGGTGCGCAAGGAACGTTCCATAAGCGGTTTTTCCGGCCTGACACAGCTTGGCTTTGGCGTGGAAAATAAGGGCGGCGGCACATACTTGGATCATTTAAAAATATATAAATGCGGTGCGGAGGCGGAACTTTTGCCGGAGCAGGTATTTTTATATCATAACAGCCCTTTTGCGTGGGCAGATAACAGACGGTATGCGGTATCCGCACCGTATATTGAAAACGAAACGGCGTTTGTATCGGCCGGGATGACAGCAGCCTTTTTGGGTGCGGAAATTTTGCAAAATGCAGAAAGCAGCCTGACGTTTTCGTATAGCGGTGTAAGCTATACGCTGACGGAAAATGCGGCGTCATATCAAAAGGGGACGGCTTCTTTGCCGCTGAACCAACCGATTCGGAAAAAGGACGGCGTTTTATATATTTGCGGCAGTGACCTGGCCTTGATGCTTAACACGGGCTTTTTCTCGGATCGCTGCGGTTATATTGTGCTGGGCAGCGGTGCATCGTCTTATGACTTAAATCGTAAAGGCGATAAACAGACGCTTGACAAGGCGGCGCAGAGTGTGATCTATGATTCGCCCGCGGCAGAGGAAGTGACGGCGCTTTTAAAGGCAAAAAACCCGAATAATGAGCATCCGCGGCTTCTTTTGCGGCAAAGCGATATACCAAAGCTGCGCGAAAAAACGCAGGCAGATGCAACCATTAGCGGATGGACAAGCGGATTTTTAAACTATGTCAATCGCTCATCGATGAAAAGGGCGCTTCCGACATACGTGCTTTCCGATGTGCGCCTGAATGTATCCCGTGAGGTTAAGCTGACACTGGGGGAACTGGCTTTTGCCTACATCCTTACCGGAGAGGCGCAGTATGCCGATGCGGCAATTCATGTCATGCTGCGCGTATCCGACCCCAATTACTTTAAAGACTGGAATCCGCATCACTTTTTAGATGTTGCCGATATGGCAGGCGGTGTGGCGCTGGCATATGATTGGTGCTATGACAGAATGACCGAAACGGAAAAAGCCCAAGTGAAAAATGCACTTGTTAATTACGGATTAAAAGAAGTCATGCGGGATTATACGTATGATACAACACGCCGCAGAACCTGGGCGTGGAGCGACCCCAAATCAACGGCATATCCGCAAAACTGGGTTGCTGTGTGCTGCGGTGGGCTGAATTTGGCTGCGCTTGCGGTAGGCACGGAGGAGGATGTTTCGAGCCTGGCCGGGAAGGTGATTGCCATGGGCACGGAGCATATGAAGGATTTGCTAATGGTTTTCGGACCGGATGGCGCTTTTTTTGAAGGTCCCGGCTATTGGGAGTATGCATATGAATATTTTGCGCTTTCTATGGGCAGTATGGAGACGGCGCTGGGCACAAGTTTCCGTTTAACGGAAGGTCCCGGTTTTAAAAACGGCGCCTACTATATTATCGGCAATGCCGGCGCAACGGGAACGTTTAATTTAAACGATTGTCTTGAATCGCTCTACAATTCCGCTAATTCGCCGGAATTTATGTGGCTTTCAAACATAGCGGATGATGCGGCACTGACCCAATACAGAATTAAGTTTATACAAAACGGACATGCCTCCTATACGTATAAGGACATTTTGTGGTATAACCCGGCCTATGCGCAGGATAACACAAAAATAGCGGAAGATGGCATGTGGCGTGAATTGAATGTGGCATCCTCGCGTACGGGTTATGAAAAGACGGATTTATATGCGGCCATTCACGGCGGTGAGGAAGGACGCGACATTGGTGATTTGGATTACGGTACTTTTGTGATTGATAAATTTAATAAACGCTGGGCATTGGATCTTGGTAAGGATAATGCGAATTATGATTCTAACAAGGTCGGCAAAACGCGTTGGGAGTATTACCGAAGCCGCGGTGAGGGGCATAACACCATTATTTTAAACCCGGATGGCGGAAACGATCAGGATAAAGATGCAATTTGCCCCATTACGGAATTTAAGCACGACGACCGCGCAATGTTTGCCGTGACGGACTTAACGGCCGCACACAGCTATCGCGGTGCCGAAAGCGTGGTACGCGGCATGTATGTGGATAAAGCAACGGAAACCGTGACGATTCAGGATGAAGTGAAAATGCAAAAACCGTCCGAATTATATTGGTTTATGCATACCAAGGCCAATATTTCGATTGCGGAGGACGGCAGAACAGCCGTGCTCAGTCAAGGCGGATACCGCATGGGGGTCAGCCTTGTTGGCAGCAGTGCGCTTAAACTGACGAAAATGCAAGCGACGCCGCTGAATACGTCACCGCATCCGAGCGACATGGCAGATGATTCCGGCATATATAAGCTTGTCATTCATGCAACGGGCATTACGGATGAAACATTTGCCGTTCAAATTTATCCGCTGACGGGGTCGGAAACAGCGCAGACGATTGCCGGCAGCTGCACGCCGATTTCCGAATGGTCGCTTGCATCCGATGTGATTATCAGTGACCTTGCTCTGCAAAAAGGGGCATCGGATGGCGGAAAAACAGCGGTAACGGCTTATGCCACGGCAGCGGTTAAGGACGGAACGGCGCGCTCGGTTACACTGGTTGCGGCCGCGTACGACCAAGCAGGCCGTCTGACCGATTGCAGCGTGTCAGAGCAAAACATCAGAGGCACAAACACCGTACCCTTGCAAGCAAGTGTGCATGCGAATTCGGATGGGACGGTATGCTTGTTTACGTGGGAGAGGGGCAAATTGCACCCATACGGCTCCGGGCTGCACAAGTCGGTTCGGGAATTACAATAGGCAAATGGCGTTAATGACCGAAGAAAGGAAAAAACATGAGAGCTGCTTTTTATGAAAAGGATATTACACCGCCGCTCGGATGCTATCTTGCAGGTTATTTTATCAATCACGTGGGGGAGGATGTGCTGGATCCTCTCTATGTGCGCAGTGCCGTTGTGGAAAGCAACGGCACCGTTGTTGCATTTGCGGATATTGATTCTTGTGAATTTCCGGATGATATGCATGAAGCGGTGACAAAACGAATTTTTGAGTACACGGGGATCCCGGCAAAACAGGTTATGCTGGCGGTAAACCATACGCATAAAGGAATACCGATTACGGATAATCCCGAAATCGGCGCTTATGCGGATGCAGCGTTTAAGGATGTTGTATACAGGCTGATAGCCGACAGTGTGATTTTGGCTTACAAGCGCCTGCAGCCGACAGAAGGTGTTTTCGGCGTGGGTCGTGCAGAAGGAATTTCCTTTAACCGTACTTACGTTATGAAGGATGGCACCTACCGCACAAATGTGTGGGGTGAGGACGTTGTGCGTCCGTTGGGCGGCATTGATGAAGATGTACCGATTGTTTTTTTCAAAGACAACACCGGTAAGCCGCAAGGCGCGCTTGTCAGCTTTGCCTGCCATCAGGATTGTACGCCCGGATCTCAATATTCCGGCGCGTTTGCCTATGTGCTTTCCGAAGAAATGAAAAAGGAATACGGCCGCGATTTTGTCACTGTTTTTATGGCCGGTACCAGCGGCGATATTAACCATTTTGATCCCAAACGGCATGGCAATATGCCGGATGACACATATATTAAAATGGGGAAAATACTGAAAAAAGCCTGCACCGATGCAATTTGCAAGGCAGAGCCGATAGGGGAGGGCATTATCAGCCGAAAAACCCTGTTTTGTGTGCCGCGCCGTGTTTTGTCGGAGGATGAGGCTTTTTCGGAAATTAAGCGTATGGCAGATGAAAAAAACATGATTGCCGTGCGAAACCTTTGCTACTACCGGGCGTGTGTGCACGAAGATACCATGCAGGTGTATTTGCAGTATGTTAAGCTGGGCAATGTTTCGGTTTATGCATTTCCGGGTGAGATATTTGTATATTTCGGCCGCTATATAAAAGAGCATGCCAAGACAGCAAAAAACATGGTGGTATCCTTTACAAATCATGGCTGCGGATATGTGGCAACGCGCGAGGCATTTGCGCCAAACAGCAGGCTTTATGAAAGAGATTTGTGCGTGGGCGCCTGCCTTGCGCCCGATGCAGGCTATATGATGGCAGATAAATTGCTTGCAATGGCCGAGGATGCGTAAAGCCAAAAGGCAAATTTTTGTTCTTGAAATTTACGCTTAAATATAGTACAATGATAGAGCAATATAATCCGACAAGTGAGTGAAGTGCAATGTTTAAGAAAAACAGCGTAACATTTCGATGGCTGGTTTCGTATGTAGCCATTATCATATTAACCGTGGCCTTGGGCAGCGTTGTCTTTATCGCGCTTGAACAGGATTTGGGTGAAGAAATCAGCGCCGCAAACCAAATGCGCTTGCACTTAATTGAAAAGGAACTGGACAGCAATTTGGAGCTGCAGAAAAAGATTTATATTCAAATTGCCAATTTCCCGGAAATGGAGGAGCTGACAGGCGCACGCAAGCTTTCGAGGGAAAAGCAATCATCGGTCGCCAATAAAATTTATAAGCAATGCCACTCTATTTTGGTCTCGAATAAATCCATCAGCGAAATATTCATCTATTTTAATGATTTGGATATTGCCGTCTCAAGCTTTGGAGTATCGGATACGGAAATTTTACATAATACTGTGTTTCAAGAACCGTATGCGGAAGTGAAGGATAAGGTGAAGCAAAAATACACCGGCACGTTTCAAACGCTGTATACCGATTACGGGAATCAAGATAAAACTTCGCTGAACATAGCCTATACACATTCTTATCCCATGGCGGTGTCTTCGCCTCCTAAGGCGACGGTTTTGGTTATGGCAAACGAATCGTATTTTGCGGAAAAGGCATTGGCTCTTTGCTCAAATGAAAGCCGCATTTCGCTGCGTGACGAAAATGATCATATTATTTTTGCCGTGGGAGACGAGGCAGACGAAAAGAAATCGGGCGTCGTTGTAACGGAAATTCCATCGACGGAGGCGCCGTGGCGTTGTGTGATTGAAACACCCAAAAAAACCTATTGGAATCGTGTGAATCGGGTGCGAACGGTTTGCGTTGTCATGGTTTTTATCATATTGTTGGGCGGTGTTGCGGTCAGTGTATATTTATCGCTGAAAAACTATTCGCCGCTGGATAAACTGATTCGGCAAATCGGGGAGCGCAGCGATAAGCAAATCGGGGCAGATGAAAACGAGTACGCCTATTTGCTGGGAACGCTGAATGACGTGCTTCGGGAGAAAAACAGCATTGAAAGCAAAGCAGAAAAACAGGTAAGTCAGCTGCGTGAGCACTTTTTGGTGCGCATGGCACAGGGTGAAATTAAAACGTTTCCCGATAACTTTGAAAAGCAATTGGATATACGGTTCATCTCGGACAGGTTTTTACTTGCGGCATTTGTAACCGATGGCGCACACCGATTGTTTGCAGAGGATAAGGATTTGGACGAAGATAAGCGCCGGGAGCTGGTAAGCCTGATACTTCGCAACATTATGGGTGAGCTGATCGGACAGAAGCATAAAGCGTATTTTTTTCATATTGCCGATATGGAGCTTGCCTTGGTGAACCTTGCACCGGAGGCGGAAACGGACACGGCAGCCGAAGAATTGGCAGAAGTGTTTGTGGGCGCTATGACGGTGATTGAAGAAAATTTTGATTTTACGGTTCAAGCGGCGCTCAGTGACGTGCACACGGGAATCATCAGCATTGCGGAGTGTTATCGGGAGGCTTACGAAACGGTAGAATATATGAAACTGACCGGTATGAGCGGTACGGGAATTTATGCTGAAGTCCGCGCCGCGATCGGGACAACGTATTATTATCCCATAGAAAAGGAAATTCAGCTTGTTAATGCCATCCGAATGGGTGCGGAGGATGAACTGAAAACGGTTTTAAATGAAATTTTTACAGTCAATTTTCAAACCAATGTCATTCATTCCAAACTAATTCAATGCCTTATGTTTGATATTATGAGCACAATTTTAAAGGTAAGCGGTGATATTGACGAGCTGCCCGAAAATGCGGTGAATACAGAAGAAATGAGCCGTGTTATTTTAAACGGCGATACAAAGCAGGCACGGGCTTATATGACCGAAGCCGCAGAAACGCTTTGCAGAGAGGTGAAAAAGCTTCACGAACAGAAAAAGCAAAGCGCCGGTATGCACCGCGGAATGAAAGAGGCAATTGTACAGTACATTGAAGAAAACTATTCAAAGCCGGACATGAACATGCAGGGGATAGGAGACGCGTTTGACATTTCGCCGTATTACCTTTCCAGGCTTTTTAAAAATGAAACGGGAAAAAGCATAACGGACTATGTGCGGGATTACCGCGTGGAGAAAGCACGGGAACTGCTTCTTCAAACCGATATGAAGCTAAGCGATATAGCCGTGAGCGTTGGTTTTTTTGACGCGCGTCCGCTGACGCGTGCCTTTGAACAAATGTATGGCACAACGCCGGGAAAATATAAGGAAATGCAAAAAAAGGAATAAAAAACAAGCAAAATCGTAGAAGCCCATAAGACAGAAAACAGCCGCAGACGGCCTGTCTTATGGGCTTTTTGGCGCTTTGCAAAAATGGAGTTCGGTTTTTAAATATTGGTCGTTGCTTTTGCAGACGGCAGATAGTACAATAAAATTACGAAATAGTCTTAAAACGAAAGGAATGATTGTATGAAAAATACACGTGCAAAAAAAGCGGTTTGTTTAGGGCTCTCGGCCTTGTTGGGTGCTTCTGTTCTTGCGGGATGTGCAAAGGGAGGAGATAAGGGCGCATCGGCCAAAGGTTCTCCGGTTACTTATGCCGGGGAGGATATTTATCCTGTGCAATGCAGTGATACGTTAAAAGTATGGGAACCGATGAACACACTTTTAACAACACGTGTTTCCAATTTCGGAGAAACAGAGGTAGCCAAGGAAATTGCCAAGCAAAGCGGCATTAACGTAACCTATGTGCATCCGGCCTCCGGCATGGAAACCGAACAGTTTAATTTAATGTTGGCATCCAACGAATTACCGGATATTGTAAAGGCAGATTGGTATACATACGGCGGCCAAAAGGCCATTAACGAAAAATATATTTTAAAGTTAAACGATGCCATCGATAACTGGGCGCCGAACTTTAAAAAGCTGTTGGAAAGTCACCAAACACTCGATAAAATGGTTAAAACGGATGAAGGCCACTATTATACCATGCCGTTTGTCCGTGATGAGGCAAGCCAATGCGTATACAGCGGTCCTGTCATCCGCAAAGACTGGTTGAATGATTTGGGACTGGATGTTCCCGAAACCATTGACGATTGGGAAGTTATGCTGCAGGCGTTTAAGGATAAAAAAGGCGCTTCGGCTCCGCTTGCGTTTTTGTTTCCTAATTTAGAAGATGGGTTCTTAATCGGTGCATGGAACATTACCGATGACTATTATCTGGATGATGCCGGTAAGGTACAATATGGTCCTGCCGAAGCAAGCTATAAAGACTTTTTAACCAAAATGAACGAGTGGTATCAAAAGGGTCTTTTAGACGCTAACTTTTCAAGCATTGAATATAAAATTTTAAACGGATATATGTTAAACGGCAACACAGGCGCAACATTCGGTTTGGCCGGCGGCGGCGTGGGTGCATGGCTTGACGCGTCTAAGGGAAAAGATGGTTTTGATTTAATCGGTGCGCCGTACCCGGTACTGCATAAAGGTGACCGTCCGCAATTCGGACAGAGAGAATGGGAATATGTTGCGGCGGCAGGTTATTGTATCAGTGACAAATGTGTAAACCCGGAGCTGGCCGTTCGGTTTTTAGACTTCGGCTATAGCGAGAAGGGTAAGATGCTGTATAACTTCGGTATTGAGGGCAAGAGCTATGAGCTGGACAGCGCCGGCAAGCCGCAGTTTACAGACTTTATCTTTAACAATCCCGATGGTGTTCAGGTATCTACCATCTTTACGGAATACTCACCTGCATCCTACAGTGCGCCGACCGTGCAGAGCAAGACGGTACAGGAGGCAGAAAGAACCTATGATCAGCAAAACGAGGCTGTTGCCAATTGGGCAGAAACAGATGCCGAAAAGCATATGCTGCCTCCGATCGCGTTAACCGATGAAGAATCATCAAAAATAACTTCTACGTTAACCTCGATTAAAACCTATAAAGAAGAGATGGCATATTCGTTTATCATGGGCACAAAGCCGCTTTCGGAATTTGACGAATATATAAGCCAGCTTCATTCGATGGGTTTGGATGAAATTTTAAGCATTTATAATGATGCTGTTGCAAGATACGACAAACGTTAAACCCGGTTGGAGATGATTAAGAACATGGCAAAGAAAAATTTAGCAAACGCGCGGACGGTTGTAACCGGCAGAAGCTTTTGGGGCAGCGTAGCAAACGAACTGAAGAAAAATTATATGTACTATTTAATGTTTCTTCCTGTTTTGATATACTTTTTAATTTTTTCATACGGTCCCATGTACGGCGCGCTGATGGCGTTTCAGGACTATACACCCTCGCTGGGCTTTTTGCACAGCCCGTGGGTAGGCATGAAGCACTTTCAAAAATTCTTTCAGGATTATTATTTTAAAAGAATTTTATGGAACACCTTTAACATTAGTATGTGCTCTTTGGTGTTTACCTTTCCCGCGCCGATTGTGCTGGCACTTTTAATTAACGAGCTGCGCAACAAAAAATTTAAAAGCGTGATGCAAACGGCCTCTTATCTGCCGCACTTTATCTCATTGGTTGTTGTGTGCGGCATGATTAAAAAGTTTACACTGGATACGGGTGTCGTCAATGATATTATTGCCTTTTTCGGCGGTACGCGCAAAAGTTTTCTAAACGACCCGGACTGCTTTGTTCCCGTATATGTCATTACGGATATTTGGCAGGAGGTGGGCTGGAACTCTATTATTTACATTGCAGCGCTGGCCGGTATTGATCAGGAGCTGTATGAAGCAGCCATGATTGACGGTGCAGGTCGCTGGAAGCAGACGCTTCACGTAACGCTGCCCGGCATTTTACCGACCATTATTATTCTGCTGATTTTGCGCATGGGTACGCTTTTAAGCGTGGGTTACGAAAAAATAATCCTGCTTTACAGCCCGGTGACGCGAAAAACGGCAGATGTTATCTCAACTTATGTATATCGTGTCGGTCTGGAGGATAAAAGCTGGAGCTTTTCGGCGGCAGTCGGTTTGTTTAATTCGGTCATCAACCTGGTATTTCTGCTTTTGACGAACACCATTTCTAAAAAATGCAGTGATACGGCTTTGTGGTAAGGAGGTGTAAGCAAATGAAAAATGACGGAATCGGTTATAAAACGTTTAGGGTTATCAACGTTATCTTTTTGTTGTTGCTAAACGTAACAATGCTGTACCCAATGCTGTATGTTGTATTTGCTTCACTTTCCGATTCGGGCGAACTGATGGGGCATATGGGGCTTTTATTAAAGCCCCTGCACACAAATTTAGATGCGTATAGGGCGGTTTTTACAAATCCGATGATCGGTAAGGGGTATTTGAACACCTTGATTGTTGTTGTCGCAAGTGTTGCGCTGAGTATGGCCATGACCATTTTGTGTGCATTTGTGTTATCGCGCAAAGAGGTGGCTGCGCGTAATGTTTTTATGGGATTTGTTTTGTTTACCATGTTTTTTAATGGCGGCTTAATTCCTTTTTATTTAACGGTAAAGAATGTGGGTTTGGAAAACAGCCTTTGGTCATTGATTATTCCGTATTTAATCAATGTATACAATATGGTTATTATGCGCACATCGTTTACGCAGGTGCCGGAGCCGCTGATTGAGTCGGCCAAGCTGGACGGCGCCAATCCCATGCAGATTCTTGTCAAAATTGTGTTGCCGCTTTCCATCCCGGTTTTAATGGTTATCATTTTGTATTACGCGGTGGCGCAGTGGAACTCGTGGTTTTCGGCCATGATATTTTTGCACGAGAGAAGCAAATTCCCTCTGCAATTAATTCTGCGTGAAATTCTGATTCAAAATGATACCACCACTATGATGCAGGGTGTCGGCATGGAGGATGCGGCTTCGGTCGGTGAAACAATCCAATATGCGGTTATTGTGGTGGCAACTCTGCCGATTTTGGTGATGTACCCCTTCATTCAAAGGTTTTTCACCGAAGGTGTTATGATTGGCGCCGTAAAGGGCTGAGAGGAGATGTTGATTTGAAAATAAAGAATAAAATTTTGGCGGTCGTTATGGCAGCCGTTATGCTGGCGCCGCAGGCCGGTACGGCTGTGTTTGCGGCAGATAAGCCAAAGGGCTATGTGGGCTATGACTTTCGCAGCGAAAATACAGGGATAAAGCCTGCCATTAAATATTATGAAGAAGGCGGCGTAACGTGGGAAATTGCCGATTTCCCGTCCAAAAAGCAAAAAAGCTTGATGGTCAGCACAAAAACAATGGGCACAAACTGGTATGTGGATGTTGCGGCAAAATCCAAAAAGCAGTTTGTTTTGGAAACCTCCATTGCCTACACCGGTTCTATCGGATCGTTTAAGCGGATTTTTACCTGTGATACGTCCAACGGCTCTTACATCGTCTTTTTCACGGTGGATAAATCCGGTCAGCTTACCGCTTATGACGGCACGGTACTGGCTAAGCTGCGAGAGGGAGTTTTTACGGATATATCCCTGCTGATTGATTTTGAACAAAGAGTATGCAGCGTTAAAATTAACGGGCGTACAAAACTGATGGATGTGCCGCTTGGTGATGATAAGTTTACGGATATGTACAATGCACGTATTCAGGTATCTGAAATTGACGGTGACGGCGAGAATTTTTACATCCGCTATTTCAGAGGATATGAAGGCAGTCAAACCGTGAACGTGGAACAGAGCGGCGAGGACGCAGCTTCCGGCAACAACGCCGGTGCAACTAAAATCCGTGTGACGGATGAAATGGTCTCTGAGCGGATGAAAGACAATATTTTTATGACGACCAAAACAGGTAAAGCGCTTGTAAACAACAACCTTACCTATGTTGATGAGGCAAACAAGGAGCTTGCGCCGCGGATTATTGACGGCAGAACCTTGGTGCCGCTGCGCTTTGTTTCGGAATCGCTTGGCGCCGATGTGCAATATGATGACGCGACCCGAACGGCCGTGATTACCCTTGCCGGCAAAACAATAACGGTTAATGCTGCCGGTGCCTCTTATACGGTGGATGGGGCGGCCAAGGAATTTGACGTTGTGCCCCGCATTGAAGGGGACAGGCTTTTGGTGCCCTTGCGCGCCATTAGTGAAGCGTTTGGTAAGGAAGTGTTTTACGATAAGTGCGGCTACATTATTATAGGTGATCATGCCGCAAGCTTTACGCTGGATAATGCAAAGGATAAAAAAATACTGGATAAGGCTGTTCGGAATTTGGTATTTGAATCGCCCACGGCAGCAGAGGTTACGGCGGCTGTTAAGGCGCAAAACCCGAACAACGAACATCCGCGTCTTTTGGTGCGGCGTGATGATGTAACCCGAATAAAGGAAAAAATTAAAAACGACGCACTGGTGGCAAGCTGGGCAGAAGAGCTGATAAAAAAGGCCGATTCGATGATAGGCCTTGAGCCGATCAATTACGAATTAATCAACGTTCGTATGGAAGTATCGAGAACGCTGACGATGCGCGTAGAGCCTCTTTCGTTTGCCTACCTGATTACGGGTGACAGAAAATATGCGAATGAAGCCATATCGAATTTAATGAGGGTGACAGACCCAACGGTCTTTCCGGATTGGAATCCGTATCACTTTTTAGATGTTGCCGATATGTGCGCCGGTGTTGCAATCGGTTATGACTGGTGCTATGACGCGATGACACCGGCACAGAGAATGCAAGTGAAAACAGCGCTGATTAATTACGGCTTAAAAGAGATTATGCGTGATTTTACATTTGATTCTACGCGTAAAAGAACCTGGGCATGGAACGATCCCAACTCAACGGCCTATCCGCAAAACTGGATTGCGGTATGCTGCGGCGGTTTGGATATGGCGGCGCTTGCCATAGGTGACGAAGCGGATGCGGCAGAGCTTTCCGGCCAGGTTATTGCAATGGGACTTGAACACATAAAGGATTTGCTTGCGGAATTTGCGCCGGACGGAGCATGGTACGAAGGCCCCGGTTACTGGGAATATTCGTATGAATTTTTTGCCTATGCCTTTGCCTCTATGCAAAGTGCGCTGGGAACGGATTACGGTTTAACCAACAGTCCCGGATTTAAGGAAGGGCCGTATTATGTTATCGGCAACGCCGGTACGGCAGGCTGCTTTAACATGAACGACTGCCCCGAGGCGTTGGTGGATTCGCCCGAATTTTTCTGGCTTTCAAATGTTTTCTCCGACCCCGCGCTGACAAAATATCGCTTGCAATATTTAAACGGTAAGACAACAAGCGATTATAAAAACATTATTTGGTACAACCCCGATTACGCAAACGATGAAACGCCGATTGCCGAGGATGGTATGTGGCGTGAATTTAATGTTGCCTCCTCTCGTACGGGCTACGGAACGGCCGATTTATATGCGGCGATTCACGGCGGCGAGGACGGACGTGACATCGGCGATTTGGATTACGGCGAATTTATTTTGGATATGTTCGGCAAACGCTGGGCGAAGGATTTAGGTTCTGAGCATGCCAACTACGTGGTCGGCCATGAAGGAACGCGCTGGTCATATTACCGCTGCCGCGGCGAGGGGCATAACGTGCTTATCTTCAATCCGGACGGTACGGAGGATCAGGACAAGAGCGCCATTTGCCCGATTACACAATATGCGCATAATGATGAATCAATGTATGCTGCTACCGATTTAACGGCGGCACATAGCTACCGCGGCGCCGAAAGCGTTGTACGCGGTATGTATGTGGATAAGGCAAACAAGTGTGTGACCATTCAGGATGAAGTAAAAATGAAGGAACCCTCTGAGATGTATTGGTTTATGCATACGCCTGCCGACATTGAAATTGCAGAGGATGGGCGTACGGCCGTTTTAACACAAGGCGTTTATAAAATGGGTGTCAGTCTCGTCGGCAGTGAAAAGCTTACCTTTACGCAAATGCCGGCCGTGGCAATGGAGGATTCGCCGCATCCGAGCGACAGCGAAAGTGATGATTCTAACATTAACAAGCTGACAATTCATGCCGAGGGTGTTACCGAAGAGACGTTTGCCGTTCAAATTTATCCCTTAGGCGGCGATGAAAAGCCGCAGACCGTAAACGGCGCTTGCACACCGATTGCGGACTGGAATCTTTTGGATGCGGACAGTCTGCCCAAGCTGACCTCTCTTACCGTTTCGGGCGAAACGATTGCCTTAAACGACTATGATACCTTTTATGCATTGCAAACCAAACTGGATGAATTTTTGGGTGCTGCCTTTACGGAGCAGAAAATTGAAGCAACGGGTGACGGAACAGTGACCGTTATTCCCATGACGGCGGATAACCGTGTGGCAAAGGTCTGCATTGAAAAGAACGGTAAAAGCAAAACATACATTGTTTCAATCAACACACTTTCGAGCGAGGATGTGGAGTTTGAGCAAATTAAGCCTGATTATGTCGGCAAAACACCTGCCGGACTTTCGGCGCTGAAAATTAAGGATGTGCAGGCTGCTGTTACGCAAGCCGAGCACGTGCCGGCCAATACCATTGACGGGGACTTTAACACACGCTGGACGTCCGACACCATCGGCGGTACCATTCAGTTTGACCTGGGCGAGGTTAAAGAAGCCTCTGCCATGGGCGTAGCCTTCTTCTTCGGTAACGAACGCAGCACCTTCTATCGTGCGGCCGTATCGGAGGACGGTCAAACATGGACGCTTGTCGGAAACATTAAATCCGGCGGCGATACGCTGGATTTGGAGGTTTACAAGTTCCCGAAACAAAAGGTACGGTACTTAAAGCTTTCGGGCTTTGGTAACACAGAGGGTTCGGCTTGGTTTAACGTTTCCGAAGTCAGATTGTATGAATAAAAAACAGCTGTGCGGCGCCTTTTGCGCCGCGCGGCAGAATGATCATAACAAAAAAGGAGCGAATGACATGTTTAAAATGACAAACAGTAAAAGATTTTTCTCCATTTTAGTAAGCCTTGCCATGATGATGGGGCTTATGCTTACTTCTGTTCCGACATTTGCGGCGGATACGGTACTTTATGAAACGAATTTTTCCGACTATACCGGCGGGATTCCGGCGGGCTGGGGCGGACAAAATGCAACGTTTACGGCCGTTAGCGATGAAAGCTACGGCACAACGCTTGAGATGAGTTCCATTAAACAGTATGGTAATATATCTCGTAAAATAGCGTTATCTGATAAAGCCACCAAGGGATTAAAAATTGACATGGCGATTAAGCTGCATTCCTTGGGCAGAGATGCACTTCAGATTTTTGATATTAACGGCAGCAGTGTTGATTACTACTTTGCGTTTTATTCCGGCGGCTATATCGGCTATAAAGGCGGTAATGTATTTGACGGCGGCAGCCTGCGGTACGAAGATGATATTTGGTATGAATTAAGTCTGACCTTTGTGCCGTCCCAAAACGGCTTGGTGTTTGGTACGCTGACCGATGAAAACGGCAAAACACAAAAATTTGCCGCTGCAACCGGTACACAGGATTTTTCGGGCGAATGTTATTTGGGTATGATGGAATCCGGTTCCAATCCGGATCTGACGGTTTCGTTCGGATACCTTCGGTATTCCGAAACGAGCGATATTAAGGCACCGGGCATGGATGAACAGTGCGATTTTGAAGATGCTGTCAGCCCGACAAGTGTGGCCGGCTTCGGAACCTCACAGGCAAGCTATATGTCGATTGCAAACAGCGGAACAGACCACGGCAAGGTTTTGCAGTGCGACGGCATGCCAACGGGTACCATGACGCAGTTTATTAAAAACGGTGCATTTTCAAGCGGCACGGTGGCGGCAGAATGCAGCGTTAAGGCCGGGAAAAATATGCGTTTTGAAATGTTTGCCGAAGGAACGGGAACAGATGATGTTTCGCCCAACAAATACAGCGGATATTTCTTCCCCATGTCCTTTGGCTTGGTTCCGGGCGAGATGTGGATTGGCTGTAAGCCGTATGATTGTGCCGAAGCCGATGTTGACCTGTATAAGCTGTCATATGCCTGGGAAAATGACGGCTGGTATCGAGTTCGTGTTATTTTTGATTTGGATCAGCATGTGATGACCTTGCGGATTGCAAGTGAATCTGATCCGACAAATGAAATTGTTAAATCGAAAAGCCTGGCCTTTACTTCATTAAGCAATATTGTGTTTGCGGCCGAGTCCGGCCCGAATGCCGGTGCGGAGGGAACAACACCGCTTTATATAGACGACATTCGCATTTATGAGCCGTCTGCCGTTAAACTGATTGCATCCGGTGTGGCAAACGGCGCTACGGGTGTAAAAGTAAACAAGCCGATTACGTTTAAATTTAACATGCCGATTGCAGAAGTGGTTGCTACGTTAAACAATGAAGCGGCAGCAGTCAAAAAAAATGTGTATGAAAATGAAATCAGCATTGCACCTGCCTCCGGCAAGTTCATGCTTGATACCAATTATACCTTACGTCTGACGGGCATTAAAGATCCCTTTGGCAATACGGTGGATGATATTACATTAAGCTTTAAAACCTTAGATAGGTTTATGACAACGGCCGCAACCTTTAAAAATGCGGCAGGGGAGACGACAAATGCAGTCACAGCCGGTAAAATGACTGCTTCTGCAAGCTTTACCTTTACCGATGATGAAGCGCGTGACATAGTTTTGATTGCGGCCTTGTACGATAAAACAACAAACAAGTGCTGCGAAGTGAAGGCCAAAAGTCTTACGGGCGTTTTAAGCGGCGCAGAGGATTTTGAACTGACCGTTCCGGCAGAAAACCCCGAAAACTATAAAATTGTTGTGTACTATTGGGAAGGCTATCAAACATTGGCGCCGTATACGGGCAGCCTGAGTCTCGGCAAATAGCATGGGTATTGGAGTGAATAGATTGAAAAAAATATTAAGTCTTTTTATGGCAGCACTGTTTTGTCTGCTATCGGCTGCAAGTGTTTTTGCAGATGGCGATGCAGTTACCATGACGGTGGATATAAACCCCGAAAGCGGCCTTGTGTCGCTTTCGGGCAACGTACCGGCAATTACAAAACAAGAGACGGTTTCTGTCGTTATACTAAATCCCGGTTACACGGCTGCGGATTTAAGTAAGGTAACGGACAGCATGCTGATGCAAATTACGGGCAGTGCACCATCGGCCGACAGTACATTGCCGATTGTGAATCATTTTGCCGAAGTGACAACAGAGGCAGACGGCAGCTTTGCATACAGCTTTTTGCTTTGCGGCAACAAGGGACACTATACGGTTTTATTCAGCTATCCCAAAAATGCCGTGCCGCTGCAACCGCAAAAAGATATTTTCTTTGTGCTGAAAAAGGATGCGGATGATGCGCTGGCGCTGCTGAATGATACAAGTAAAACCGCAGCCGAAATCCAAACAATTTTAGAAGAAAACGGTGAAATTTTGGGCTTTGATATGGAGGCCTATGCGCAGCTGGAGAAAGCGCAGAAGGATTGTTTGACGGCGGCTTTTATGCAAGCAAGGCCGTATGCCGATTCGTCCGCTGCCAAAACAGGCTATGCCGCTGCACTTTGCTTTGCAAGGCTTAAAACCGAAACAAATGCCGAAGAATTGACAAAATTGATTGCCGAAAGCAACGCTCAGCTGGGGCTTGATAACGAAAGCTTATATAAAACCGATTTTAACGGGTTTACAGCCGCGGAGAAAAAAGCCATGTGCGAAGGCCTTTTAGGGTTTGGCGGTGCACAAAATCTGCAAGACATAAAAGAACAATTTTTAAACCGTGCGCTGTGCAGCAGTGTGCAGTATGCTAAAAGCTGGACGGCTATACATGCATTGCTGCTGGCAAATGCGGCAAGAATCACGGGCTTTGATGCGGAGCAGTACAAAGCCTTATCCTCTACAACATCGGTTGATAAAGCAATTGTCGGCAAAAGCTATCAAACGCCTGCCGCCTTGGGAGAAGCCATCAACAATGCCATGAAGTCGGGCACAAGCTCCGGCAGTTCCGGCAGTTCGTGCAGCTCCGGGAGCGGCTCGTCCGGCGGGGGAAGCCGTGTGCCCGGTTATACGCCGGGGACAACCGTTAAAACAGATGAAACGAAGAGCCTGCCCTTCACCGATATGAATCAAACGGCTTGGGCCAAGGAAGCTGTGCAAAAACTGTATCAAAAAAATATGATCAGCGGCAAAAGTAAAACGGAATTTGCGCCGAATGATTTGGTAACGCGTGAAGAATTTGCAAAACTGGTTGTCAATGTATTTGGTCTTTCTCAAAGCTCGGCACAGTGCAGCTTTACAGATGTTGACACATCTGCCTGGTATGCGCCTTATGTTGCGGCCGCATATGAAAACGGCATGATAACAGGCAAGGACGATGGCAGCTTTGGCGTCGGCGAGACGATCAGCCGCCAGGATGTATGCACAATTGTGCATCGGGCTATGCTTCGTCTGCGCGGCTTTAACACTGCGGGCACGCTGACTTTTGCCGATAGCGGCAGCATAGCCGACTATGCAAAGGATGCTGTGGCGGCGCTCTGCGGAGCAGGGATCATTCACGGCATGGACGATGGACGATTTGCGCCGCAGGAAGGAACAACACGGGCACAGGCGGCAGTTATCTGCGCCGGTCTTGTGGGATAAGGAGGTCAATTCATGTTAAAACTGAAAAAAATATTTGCACTTGTGCTTGCCTCCGCGCTGCTGCTTTCGATGGCTGTATTTGCAGATGAAGAGACGGCTCGTGCAGATTCGGCGGCCAAAGAGGTCATTAACGGCATCGGACTGCTGACGGATTACGAATCACCGAACGGCGCAAGCATTAAGCGTGGCGAATTTGCACATGCCGTGGCGCAAATTATGAATCTTTCCGGCAAAGCCGGATATGAAAATGTCTTTCGGGATGTCAGCGGCAGCACGGCTTACAGTGAGGACATATGCATGCTTTCGGGCATTGGGGTGCTGCGCGGCTACACAGATGGTACGTTTCGCCCGAATGATTTGATTTTACTGCGCGATGCGGTGAAGGTGATTCTTTCCGCTTGCGGCTATACGGTACCGGCAGAGCGTGCCGGCGGATATTTTGCAGGTTACCTGACTTATGCGCAACGAACCAAGCTTTTGGACAAGCTGGAAAACTGCGATTTAAATGCGGAATTTACGTCTGATGTGTTGTATCGGCTTTTGTATAATGCTTTGGACATCAACATTATGGCAAGCGATGAGCTGACAGCAGACAGGGAAACGCTGAAAGAGCAAAAGGGTAAAACCATTTTGACGGAAATGCTGCACTTAAATAAAGACAAAGGTGTTGTTACGGCAACGGAATATTCTGCAATTGATGAACGTACGGGTGCCGGAGCCGGTAAGGTAAGGATTGATAAAATCCCGTATTATATGGGCGAATGTGATCCGGGTGACATTTTGGGCTGCGAAATTGAGTATTATTATCGAAAAGATAACGGTGAAAACGTCGGTACGCTTGTATTTGCCATGGAAAGTGAGAAAAATGACGTTCTGACGCTGGATGCAGATGATATAACAGAGGCAACCGACACGGAAATCCGATATTTTGATGAAAAGGATAAAGAACGCCGGATTGTCGTTGATGCACAGACAGATATTGTCTATAACGGCGGTTTGTATGTGCCGGGCGGTACCGAGTCGCTTAAAATCGATAACGGATTTTTACGGTTTGTAGATAACAACGGCGACGGACATTATGAGGTCATTATCGCCAAAAACTATCGCAGTGTGTATACGGTGGGACTGGATCGCACCGAAGGCATTATTTACGATACGTTTAAGCCGCAGGAGCCGATTCGTGTTTATGATTACGAAAACGTACAGATTTACGATCGGAACGGCGATATAACAACACTTGATTCTATTGAAAGCATAGATGATTTGCTGATGTGTGTGCAAAGTGCGGACAAAAGCAACCTTGAAATCCGTCAGGTTGTGAATGAGGTTGTCGGCGCTGTTGAGGGCACCCGAGAGGAAAGCGGCAAAACCTATGTTGTCATAGCCGGTACGGAATATCGCGTGGCCGATCATTTAAAGGCGACCGGCACCAAATGGAAAATTGGTGATAAAGTTATTTGCTATTTGGACAGCTTCGGAAAAATTGCCGCGCTCAGCAGTCACAAATTTACCAGCGGCACATGGGCTTATTTAAAGGATGTAAGAAAAAAAGGCAGCTCCATTTCCAATGCGGTCAGTGTGCAGATTTTGGATGTAAACTGTGAGGACAGCGAACTGAAAATTATTGATTGTGCAGAGCGTGTAACCATTGACGGTATCATGCAAAAAACGGGCAATGCCATTGAAAATGTGTTAAAAGCGCATATGGAATCCATCGTTTTGTATTATTTAAATGCAGACGGACTTTTGGCCAAGGTTGAAACCGTTGATGGCGATGTCATTGAAAAGGCTGTATCCAATCAGGCTCAATTGGTTTATGATGAAGATACGAAAATTATAGGCGGTAAAATTCCTGTCAGTCCGAGCACGAACGTGTTTTATGCACCGCCGGACGGCAATGAAGATGATTACACGGTAGGCTATGTAACAAACAGCTTTATACGGGATCAATACTGCTACATTAAAGACGGGTATCGCAAAGCGGGCGGCGGACTGACAATAGACGCACTTTTAATGTCGGAACCGCTTTCGGGCGGAGCTTTAACAAAGCAATCGCCGGTTATGCTGGCAGAACGTGTCATTCAAGGCGTTAATGCTGATAACGATGCGGTTTCCGTGGTGTGCGGCTATGTAGGTGGTACATACAAAAAGTTTACTGTTTCGGACGAAACGGTGATTACAAAAATGAAGGCTTTAAATGATAAAAATGCCAATATGACGTATGAGCTGCAATCGGGCGATTTAATCCGCTATGAGTTAAATACAAAGGGCGAATTAAAAATTGCCGAGCTGGTATACAGATGTGCAAACGGTGCGGACGGCGCATTTGCGGAAACCAATCCTTCCGATTCCAATTATTTTGACGAAAAAAGGACATCGGTAGGATATGTGTACCATAAAGACGGCGCCGTGTTAATGGTTGCTGCCGATAAAAATGCCTTGATAACGGGCAACGAAAATGTTATGGAATGCGTCCGCGCAAGCGGCGGCTGTGCCATTTACATCTACGATAAAAATGAGCCTACCTTGGAAAAACAAATCAGGCTCGGCGGTGCGGACGATGTATATGATTATAAATCTTTCGGGGATAATGCCTCGCAGATAGCCATGTACATGGGCAACGGTGCAGTAAAAGCTTTAATCGTCATTAAATAATGTATGTCAATTCAATTTTATGCTGTGATAGTCTGTTTTGGCGACCACAGCATAAAAACAGAACAGAACCAATAGGAAGGAAGATTTTAAATGAGCAAGGTATTAAGATATGGGTTAATCGGTGCAGGCGTTTTCGGCGGGATTCATATGAATACGCTGTCACTTATGGATTATTGCGAGGTGAAAGCCATTTGTGACAAACACATTGAAAGTGCGCAGGAATTGGCGGCAAAATATGACGTTCCCGATGTATACAGTGATTATAACGAGATGTTAAAACGGGATGATATTGATGCGGTTGCAGTCGTGATCAGCGATAAAGCGCATAAGGATGCCACCATTGCCGCATTAAAGGCAGGCAAGCATGTTTTGTGTGAAAAGCCTATGTCTCTTTTTGTTGAGGATTGCCGTGAAATGATTAAAACAGCAGATGAAACCGGCAAGATCTTAATGGTCGGCCAGGTTTGCCGCTTTGCGCCGGGCTTTATTAAAGCCAAGGAGCTGGTTGATAAAGGGGTCATCGGTGAATTGTTTTATGTTGAATCGGAATATGCGCATGACTATGCCAAAATTCCGGGCGTGGATGGCTGGAGAACCGACCCGGACAGAGATCCGATTATCGGCGGCGCCTGCCATGCCATTGACCTGCTTCGCTGGATTGCCGGAGATCCGTACGAGGTATCGGCTTACAGCAATCACAAGGTTCTGCGCGATTGGCCGGTAAATGACTGCACGGTTTCACTGTTTAAGTTCCCGAACGATGTCATCGGCCGTGTGTTTACTTCTATCGGCTGTAAGCGTGATTACACAATGCGTACGGTGCTGTATGGCGATAAGGGAACCATTATTGTGAATAACACCGATTCGCATTTAAAGCTTTTTGTTGAGCACAGAGATGAAAACAACATTATAGAGCCTGCACAAAATGATATTGATTTGTATGATCATTGTATTGGCCATGACATTTATGTGGATGTTAATAACCATAATGTGAAAGGCGAACATGAGAATTTCCGTGCTGCAGTGCTGGAGGGCGCACCGCTGTTGATGACAGGACGTGAGGGTGCCAAAACGGTAGCCGTTTGCTGTGCGGTTGTTAAGTCGGCTAAAAGCGGTCAGGCCGTTAGTGTTGATTACAAGGCAATCGAAGGATAGGAGAGAGGACATGAGCGAGATACAGAGGCATTATGTTTTAAGTGCGGATGATAAAGCGTTTCGACTTCGCCTGCAAAACGCTTTGCAAGAGGCAATTTGCATAACGCGCAGAAATCTGGATAAGTTTGCAAGCGGCGATGTGTATCCCTCCTCAAACTACATCGGAGATTCTTATGCCACCATTTATAACGGCGGCGAAGGAAGCGACATGTGGACGGAAAGCTTTTGGCCGGGCAGATTATGGCTGTGCTATGAAGAGACGGGCGAGGAGGCTTTTCGCCTTCTTGCCGAAAAGAATTTGGATGATTTTTTTAACCGCATGGATAAAAACATCAATTTGGATTGGCACCATGATATTGGCTTTTTATACACGCTGTCATCTGTGGCGCCATACAAATTGACGGGGAATGAGTTTGCCAAAAAAACAGCGCTTACGGCAGCGTTTTTGCTTACCAGGCGTTTCCGCTTTAAGGGTGAGTTTATTCAGTCCATGGCAGATGCCATCTTCCCCGAATATTATCGTTTTATTGCCGACACCATGATGAATCTTCCGCTTTTGTTTTGGGCAACGGAGGTATCGGGAGAACCTAAATATCGGGATTATGCCGTTATGCACATGAAAACGACCATCCGCTATATTTTGCGTGAAAACGGAGGTGTGTATCACCACTTTTTAATGGATAATCAAACCGGAGAACCGCTGCATGGGCTGACCTTGCAGGGCGCCGGGGATGAATCGTACTGGAGCCGTGCGCAGGCATGGGTGATTTACGGCTTTGCCATTGCCTATAGCTATACGCACGATGAGAGTATTATTGAGCCGTTTTTCCGTGCAGCCGATTTTTACATCAGTCATTTGCCGGATGATTGTATCCCTTACTGGGACTTTATTTATACCGAAGGGGACGAACCGCGTGACAGCTCGGCAGCGGCCATTGCGGTTTGCGGATTGCTTGAAATGGCACGGCACTTGCCGCATGATGAGAAAATAAAGCATTATTTGGATGTGGCCAAGAAAACATTACATACCTTAACAAGCGCCGACTATGCGATTCCGTTTAGCGCCGGAGAAGAAGGACTGCTTGCTCATACCACACCGGATAAGCCGCGCAATGAATATGATTTATGCTCTACCTACGGCGATTATTTTTATATGGAAAGTCTGGTACGCGCCTTGCGTGACTGGAAAATGTATTGGTAGCGTCTTGGCGGTTAAACGGACAGAACATTGAAAATTTGTGGATCAAGGGGCGGCGGCAAGCGTGCCGGCCGCTCTCATTTTTTACGGAGGAAATACAAAATGAATCGGATTGTTGAAGCCTATTATTTAAAAAATAAACAATATGGTAAAACCCATCAAAGGGATGTTTTATACTATTATCCTGATTATCAAAGGCAATTCAGCGGCATTTGCGATACAATGCTCCGTTTGATTCAAAGCCGGCAGCTGGAAGACGAAAGCCTGTGGCCTCTTTTTGTGAATCAGTTTAAAACACATCCCGACCCTAAGGATAACGGATGGAGAGGGGAATATTGGGGGAAAATGATGCGCGGCGCATGCTTGACATACCAGTATTCGCGTGATGAAAAGCTATATGCAATTTTAACGGAAACGGTAAAGGATATGCTTACGGCACAGGATGCGGACGGACGGTTTTCGACCTACACAAAAGAGGCAGAGTTTCGCGGCTGGGATATGTGGTGCCGCAAATATGTGATGCTGGGTCTTTTGCACTATCACGAAATTTGCAGAGATGAGGCGCTGCGTGGAGAAATTGTTACAGCGCTTTGTAAGCATTTGGACTATATAATCTCTAAAATCGGCGAAGGTAAGCTTGACATTACCCAAACAAGTGACATTTGGGAGGGGGTCAATTCCAGCTCTGTTTTAGAGCCGGTTATGCGGCTGTATCATCTTACGGGTAAGCAAAGCTATTTAGATTTTGCAACCTATATTGTAAACCGCGGCGGTGCCGACAGCCAAAATATTTTTCAAACGGCATATGAAGGCAAATTGTACCCATATCAATATAAGGTGGTTAAAGCTTACGAATTAATGTCCTGCTTTGAGGGGCTATGTGAATATTACCGTGCTACGGGAATTGAAAAATGGAAGCAGGCGGTAATCCGTTTTTGGGATATGATTCGGGAAACGGATATTACCATTATCGGATGTGCGGGCTGTACGCATGAATTGTTTGACCATTCGGCTGTTAGGCAAACAGATACATCACAAACCCTGGAAATGCAGGAAACCTGCGTAGCGGTTACTTGGATGAAGCTGTGCGCGCAGCTGTTATCGTTGACAGGGGAGGCAAAGTATGCGGACGAAATGGAACGCTCGGCCTATAACACGGTATTCGGGAGCGTTAACACAATGCAAAGCAAGCATAACAACGGCCTTCCTTTTGACAGCTACAGTCCCCTTTGGCTTCGTAAGCGCGGCGTGGAAACGGGTGGCATGAAGGAAATGGAAAATGGCGCCCGGTATGGCTGCTGCGCAGCAATCGGGTCGGCCGGTACGGCGCTTTTGCCCGACTTGGCGTGTATGAGTGCACAAAACGGCATGGTCATTAACTTTTACGAAAACGGAATCGTCACATTTCCGATTGCGGATGACAACAGTGTAAAGCTGACAATTGAAACGGCGTATCCTGCCGATGGCAAAATTAAAATTACGGTGGAGCCGGAACGGGAAGAAATATTTGATATTGGGTTGCGTATTCCCGGCTTTGGTAAAACGACAGAACTTACGGTTAACGGAGTGAAGTCAGCTTGCGCACCCGGCAGCTTTAAAACCGTATCAAGAGCATGGAAACAGGGCGATGTTTTGGAACTGCATCTTGATATGGCTGCATATATTGTGCATGCACCGGGCTGTGCCGATAAGCCGGAAACGCGGGACTTTGTTGCTGTTACAAAAGGGCCGCTTGTTTTGGCACGGGATGCAAGAATTTGCCCGGATGCAGGTAGGGCTGTACGCGTGAAGCGGAATGCAGATGTTGTCATGCTGCAAAACAGTCATAAGGCATCGTTTGATACAGTTTGCGAATATGAAGCAGATTTTTGCGGAGAAAAAACAACACTGATCGATTACATGTCTGCCGGGAAAACATGGGATGATGATTCTGCGACAGAAGCGTGGCTGCCGGCGGAATTTATTGAATGAAAATATGTTGCCAAGAGTGCAGAAAACATTTATAATATAAGGGAGCGATGACATGTTAACGAAAGAGGATTATGAAACCTACAGCCGATTGGCTGCGGAGTATTTAAACAAGGCGCATATTGCGATTACAGACGAAGAACGGTCGAGAATTGAAGTGGCCGAATATGAGCTGGGCTGCATTGAAAAAATCGGTCTGGAGCTCGTGGTTTATGTCAACACAGAACGGTGCTGTGCCAAAGAGCTTGTGCTGCTGCCGCATCAAACCTGTCCGGAGCATCGGCATCCGGCCGTGCTGGGGCAGGAGGGTAAGGAAGAAACCTTCCGCTGCCGTTACGGTAAGGTGTATTTATATGTTGAAGGTGAGCCGACGGAAGCCATACAGGGCACAATTCCGGAAGGATATGAGGATTGCTTTACTTGCCGTCATGAGATTGTGCTGACACCGGGCGAGCAATATACCATCCGGCCGAATACACTGCACTGGTTTCAGGCAGGCAGCGAAGGTGCCGTTGTGTCTGAATTTTCGACAAAAAGCCGTGATGAATATGATATTTACACGGACAAGCGCATAGATGCAGCCGGAAAACGGAATGTATAAAGGAGACAGTATGCAAAAATTTGATGTAACCGCTTTGGGCGAGCTTTTGATTGATTTTACCTATGCCGGACAATCGACCAACGGAGCTGCACTGTTTGAGCAAAATCCCGGCGGTGCGCCGGCCAATGTGCTGACGGCCGTACGGCGTTTGGGCGGCAATGCGGCTTTTATCGGCAAGGTAGGACGTGATATGCACGGTGAGTTTTTAGAGCAGACCTTACAGAAAAACGGCATTGATACCGAAGGCCTTTTGATGGATGAAAACAGCTTTACAACGCTTGCTTTTGTCAATTTGGATGAAAACGGCGACCGCAGTTTTTCATTTGCGCGTAAGCCGGGTGCGGATACTTGTTTGCACCTTAATGAGGTTCGTTTTGATTTGATTGAATCATCTTTTATTTTTCACATCGGCTCGCTTTCGCTGACGGATGAACCGGTACGGTCGGCCACGCTTGCGGCACTGCGTTTTGCAAAGGAGAAGGGTGTTATTATTTCATATGACCCTAATTATCGCGCCATGCTATGGAAAGACGAGAAAACAGCTGCAGCACAAATGCGCTCTGTACTGCCGTTTGCAGATGTAATTAAGCTTTCGGATGAGGAACTTTTGTTAGTGACGGGAGAAACAGACCCTTCTAAGGCTACATCGGTTCTTTTGGCGCAGGGTATTTCCTGTGTACTTATTACCTGTGGCGCGGAAGGTGCCATTGTTTCGACGCAGACAGGGACGGTTACATCACCGGCTCAAAAGGTCAAAGTGATCGATACAACCGGTGCCGGGGACGCATTTATGGGTGGCTTTTTATATATGCTTTCCGCCGAGAGAAAATCGCCTTCTGCACTGACGCTTTCAGACGCCCGGCGTTATGCTGAATTTGCGGGGCGCGTGGCAGCATGCTGCGTATCGCATCGCGGTGCCATTTACGCCATGCCGACAATGGAAGAAGTTAAAAGACAGTAAAAAATGCGTTAAAATATGTAAATACGGTTTATGCAACGGGAGTAACCAAACACGGTTACTCTCTTAACTTTTTCAGAACGGGCAATACCTTCATCTCATATTATGACAGTATGACTATGAATATAAAAACTTATATCGTTCGTACAGGTCGTTGGCTTCAAATGCTTTTATTTTAAGAGTGACGGTTGTGCCCTTTGAAGGAACACTTTCAATATGAAAATCACAATCGTTTTTATAATACAGATTGATTCGGCGAATCGTATTTTTAATTCCGTAATTCAAATAATCCGAATCATAATCGAGATGTATGATATGCCGGAGCTTATCGGCGTCAATTCCGCAGCCGTTATCGGATATTTTCAAAATGATATATCCGTCGCAGAGCCGTCCGCTTATGGTAATAAGTCCGTCGGGATTGCGGTTTATTCCGTGCAGTATGGAGTTCTCGACAAACGGCTGCAGGATCAGCTTAACGGTAGTAAACTCCAGTATATCCGAATCCACATCAATTGTGTATTTGTAAGTATGTGAGTGCGTAAAATTCATAACTTTAATATACTTTTCGGTAAGCTCAAGTTCTTCGCGGATGGTTACAATAGAACGCCCCTTAGACAGGATACCGTGATAATATTGCGTCAGCATGGATATACTGTCTGCGATATACGTGTCACCGATGTCAAGCGCATACCATTTAAGCGAGGAGAGGGAATTATATAATAAATGCGGATTGATTTTCGACTGCATATATTCCAGCTCGATGGCTGTTTTTTCAAAATTAATCTCGTTCATTTCACGATGAACCTTGTCTATTTTTTCTACCAAATCCATAATATTTTGATAGATTGGGTAAAAGTCATCGTCTGTGCCTATCGGTATTTCGGAAATGTTTTTAAAGGATTTTACTCTTTTCATATTATTGATAAACGCATCAATTTTTTTAGTCATAAATGTGGAGGTTAAATTTGCTGCCGATATAAGAAGTACAATAAAAATGCCGAGAATTGCAAACACTTTGCCAAAATTCCTGACATAAATATCGGTCTTTACACTCTTATCAAGAGTTGCGGTCAAAATTGCATCGCACAGCAAGTCGTTTTGAACGATGTAGCTGCCGTTATCTTTTTGATTTGAAAATATGCCTGCATCGGCTGCGTCTTCTATACGGACCTCTGTTTGGGTTTCGATGATTTCGTCTTTAATTGCATACTGAAATTCTGAAATAATATTTTTAAAATAGTCCATGGAAAAGGTGTAACATACTATGGCAGTGTAATCCGTCATGGTCAAAACGGGTCTGTATAAGCTTACGGAATTTTCTGTTAATCTCCAAAAATATTTACTTGTGTTACGGTCGGCGAGTAACTGCTGAATATCGGCCGGCAGAGCGGTCAGGGAGTCCGTATATTTAGTTTTAAAAATAGAGGTGTTGTTATGGTAAATAATGCATTTTGGTTCGTCTAAGGAAATGGATGTCCGAAGGTG
>UQYH01000013.1 GCA_900545185.1 uncultured Eubacteriales bacterium
TTGCGGCAACACCCGTTTGCTTATCCATACACCTAAAACCGAAAATCACGCCGATTCGAGCTTCGTATGTCATCAATATTCTGTTTGGCAATGGCTTTTACCTTGTCTGTCGGTATTTTTTCCAGTTCCTTTTGAATCAGCTCGTAGCCGATTTTTTTCGTTTCCTCCGTTGCGTAATCCTCCAAAAATTCGGTCAGCGTCATCAGTGCGTTGGGGTGACAGCAATTTAAAATCTGTCCGCTTTTGCAAAGGCTCATAAACCGATCGCCCGTGCGGCCTTCCCGATAGCAAGCCGTGCAAAAGGAAGGAATGAAGCCCATGCGCATCAGCCAGCACACCACCTCATCCAGCGTACGCTGATCCGACACGTCAAACTGCTCGGTGTCGTGCGGACGCTCCTCCTCCGTGTATCCGCCGACCGTGGTACGCGAGCCGCCGCTGATTTGCGATATACCGACCTGCAAGGCCTTTTGGCGCACTGCCTCCGATTCACGCGTGGAAATAATCATGCCGGTATAGGGTACAGCCAAACGGATACAGGCAATCAGCTTGGTAAAAGTTTCATCCGAAATGCCGTTATCAAAGCTATCGGGGTCAATATCATCGGCACGCTTAACACGCGGCACACTGATGGTGTGCGGTCCTACGCCGTGCATAGCCTCTAAATGCTCGGCATGCATTAAAAGACCTGCAAATTCGTATTTATACAACTCCAGTCCAAACAAAACACCCAGGCCGACATCATCAATACCGCCCTCCATGGCTCTGTCCATGGCCTCGGTATGATAGGCATAGTTATGCTTCGGCCCCGTGGGGTGCAAATACTCATAGCTTTCTTTGTGATACGTCTCTTGAAATAAAATATAGGTGCCGATGCCGGCTTCCTTCAGCTTGCGATAATTTTCAACCGTGGTGGCCGCAATGTTCACATTTACGCGGCGAATATCGCCGTTTTTATGATGCACGCCGTAGATGGTGTGAATACAGTCCAAAATATATTCAATCGGATTATTGACGGGATCCTCTCCTGCCTCAATGGCCAGCCGCTTGTGCCCCATATCCTGCAAGGCAATGACCTCAGCACGCACTTCCTCCTGCGTCAGCTTTTTGCGCGGAATATGCTTGTTTTTTAAGTGATACGGACAGTACAGACACCCGTTGATGCAGTAATTGGAAAGGTAAAGCGGCGCAAACATAACGATACGGTTGCCGTAAAATGCCAGCTTAATTTCTTCGGCAATCCGATACATTTCGTCTATCTTTTCGGGAATTTCACACGCCAGCAAAACCGATGCTTCCCGGTGCGTTAAGCCCTTACAGTGCAGACCCTTGCCGTCGCGCTTGGGGCGTGCCTTTTCTAAAATTTCGTCAATCAGCGGTATGTTGTTTTTGTTTGCCTCCGCATAGGCCAGTGTGTCTAAAATTTCTTCATGATTAATAAATTCTTCGGCCTTGGCCGATTTGGGGTTATACATTGCCATTTGGCATCATCCTTTCTTGCAATCAGATTGTATAAGCTTCTTTTTGTTCAGAAAATTGAAAAAAGCCACAGCTTCCACTCCCACGCGGAAACTGCGGCTTTGGCCGAACCTGTTCGGCAGCCGGAAATCGGCCGCTGCAAAACCTGTATGGTTCGGATGTATGCCGTGCATCCACTGCTTTTGTGTCAGCCGTCCGGGGCTTTCACATCAGGAGTGTAAGTTAAATTGTCTTTTACGCTTTTGAAAAGGCCGCCTTGGCCGTAATACCTTCCAGCTTGCCCAAGCTACCCGTTAGAGTGTTAATCACATCCTGCGGTGCATCAATGGCTATGCTGATAATATGAATCTGTTTGGCTCGGTACGGCAGTCCCATCCGCCCGATGATATATGTACCGTACGTATGCAGCAGTTCATTCAGCGCACCGACCGATTCTGCCTTTTCAACAATAATGCTGATAACAGCCACTCTTGTGTCCATTTTCTCACCTCTGTGCTCTTATTGTATCATATTCCATTTAAAAACGCAAGAGTGAAGCGATCATTGATACATAAAACTTGTTTGATTCACAATGTTGAGAAAAGCTGCCGCATGCCGCATTATCGGCCGATTGCATATAGGCGCATAACGCGATGGGCACAATCTTCCAGCAGTTCTTCGGTTTTTGCCATGGATTCCGCAAGGCTCATCGGCCCGTTTTGCACAGAAAAAACCGCATCAATGCCACCGCCGTATACATCACGGTACCCGTCTCCGATGGAGCCGGTCAGCGCAATAACGGGTTTTTGGTATAATTTAGCACGCTTTGCCACACCAACAGGCGCTTTGCCGAACAGGGTCTGCCCGTCCAGCCGACCCTCTCCCGTAATGACCAAATCCGCTTGCTGCAAGGCCGAATCAATTTGCAGCAAATCCAAAACAAGCTCAATGCCCGATGCAACCTCGGCCTGCCAAAAGGCCAGCAGCGGAATGCTTAAGCCGCCTGCCGCACCGGCACCCTTGGTATTTGTAAAGTCCTGACCGGTCTCTTTGCAAATCATCGCGGCGTAATGCGCCATCGATGCGTCCAGCTCAGCGCGCATGGCTTCATCAGCGCCCTTTTGGCCGCCGAACACGTGTGAGGCACCGTCTGCACCGCACAGGGGATTGGTTACATCACACGCCAGACGCAAGAATACGTTATCCAGCCGTTTATCCCGACCGCTTGCGTCAATGGTCGCAACCTGTGCAAGCCCTTCGCCGCCGGGGACAACCTCCTTGCCGTCAGCATCCAAAAAGCGGATGCCCAAAGCTTGCGCCATGCCCAAACCGCCGTCATTGGTGGCAGAGCCGCCCAAGCCTAAAATAATACTCTTACAGCCATCATCGAGCGCGGCACGTATCAGCTGACCCGTACCGTAGCTGGTGGCATGCATGGGGTTGCGCTCCGACTCTGTCAAAAGCGGCAGACCGGAAGCCGCTGCCATTTCAATAACGGCCGTCCGATCGTCCAGCAACCCGTAAAACGCCGTTATGTCACGCCCCAAAGGATCTTTAACGCACACATCTCTTTTTGTGCCGCCGCGCACCGCCAAAATAGCCTCTGCAAGGCCTTCGCCGCCATCCGCCAACGGAAAGTTACAAATGCTTGCCTGCGGATAGACGCTGCGAATACCGCGCTCTATCGCTTCGGCCGCTTTTTGTGCCGAAAGGCTGCCTTTAAATGAATCAATTGCTGTTACGATATGCATGGTTGTATCTCCTTTTGCCTTTCCAAATATTCCTCGCGCGTCAGACTGTATAAAACATCGTCCTCCACACGGCCGTCATACAGCCGCCGCGCCTGCCGCAAAAGGCCTTCACGCTGAAAACCGCATTTTTCAATTACACGGCGCGAACGGTCGTTTTCCGCAAAATGGTACACACTGATTAAATCCAGCTGCATCACCCGAAAGCCGTAATCCGTCAAAGCCTTGGCACATTCCGTCATATAGCCCTTGCCCCAAAAATCATCATCCAGCACATAGCCCAGCATACGGACGCGGTCATTCATGCGCTTATGGTCGCGGTGCAGACCGCAAGAGCCAATCAGGCGGCCGCTTGCCTTCTCCCCAATCGCCCAAACCTCGTCACCTTCCATAAATTCGCGCAGCACACGTTCAGAGTCCGCAAGCGTCTCATGCGGTTTCCAGCCTGCATGGCTGCCCACATTCGGCTTTACGCACCAGCTGTGCAGCGCCTCCAAATCATCGAGGGCAAAACGGCGCATAAACAGGCGCTCTGTTTGAATCATATCTTCTGTTTCACAATTTGTTTTCATGCTATTCTCCATTTAATTTAGTTATATCGCCACGGATTTTGTTCATCTGCTATCAGCACACGCAAACGGTCACCAAAGCGCTGCGTCAGCTTCGCCTGCATCAAGCGGCCAAAACCGATTTCCGCACTGTAGTGATCAACCAGCAGAATCGGGAAATGATTTTCAACCGCAAAGCGCGCATGGTAATGCTTAAAATCGCCCGAAATATACACATCCGCACCCAACTCATGCGCTTGGTACATTATGTCACCTCCGCCGCCGTTGCACACTGCCACGGTTTGAATGCATCTGTCCGGGTCGCCGGCATACGAAACATGCGGCAGGTTAAACGCCGTTTTGGCACGCTGCAAAAGATCCGAAAGCTTGCACGGCTCACGCAGGCGGCCAATCCGCCCCAGGCCTTCCGCTTCGCCCGAAAAGGCAGTAACGTGCTCCATCTCGCCAAAGGCCTGCAAAAACGAATCACACAATCCGCCCGATGCCGAATCAAAATTGGTGTGCATGGCAAACAGGCCGATGCCGTCCCGAATGAAGCGCAGCGCCGTACGCTGCGTACCGTTCGATTCCGTAATCCGTTTCAGCGGATGAAACAGGAGCGGATGATGCGAAACCACCAGTTCTACCCCTTCTGCCTTTGCCTGCTGTGCCACGTATTCATCTGCATCCAGCGCAAGCATCAGGGTGCAAATTTCGTCCGTTTGTCCTTCAATTAAAAGGCCGACGTTATCATAATCCTCTGCCAGTACCTTCGGCGCTGTTTCTTCAAAAAATGCTAAAAGCTCTTTTAATGTAACCAATCCTTACACTCCTTTTGTACCTCTTGCAGGCTGTGCAGCCACGCTTCATATTCCTTTGCTTTTTCGGCCGCATCTGCCTTTTCGGCACGATGCAGGCCGCTAAGCGCTGCTTTGTATTTTTGCAAAAGCTTCTCCACCAGCCGGGGTAAAAGCGGATCGTGATTTTGCCGCAGCTTGCGACCGATTAATGCGTCCTCCGGCTCTTGCCACGGCATAGTGCCGCGGCGCACCGTCATCACCGTGTAAATCTTGCTGCCCTCCTGCGCCAAAACCTCGTTTTCAATGCTGTAACCGTTCATAGCCAAATAGCGGCGCAATTCGGGTACCGCCGTCATGGGCTGCAAAATATAACAATCCAAAAAAAACGGCGCTTCTTCTAAAAGCTGCGCAATTAAAAGACCGCCCATACCGGCCATAACGGCCGTGTCCGCTTCACCGTGCCGCAGGGCTTTCAATCCGTTTGAAAGGCGCGTTTCGACGATACTTTGCAAACCGTAACGGGCAACATTTTCCTCCGCACGCTGCAAAGGCCCTGGCCGAACATCCATAGCCAGGGCGCTTTTTAAGCGATTTTGCATACATAAATAAATTGGTATATATCCATGATCCGTCCCTACGTCTGCCAGGCGCGCCCCATGGGGAACACTTTGCGCGATGGCATAGAGCCGCGGCGTCATGGCCGATTCAATACGCATAGATTCAATCCTTTTACAAGAAAATATGTATTCAAAATAAATTTATTCTTCGTGATTTTTCTTTCTGATTTCCGCACGTTTAATTTTGCCGCCCAACGTTTTGGGCAATTCGTCCACAAATTCTACCACACGCGGATATTTATACGGTGCGGTAACGTGCTTTACGTGGTTTTGCAGCTCTTTTATCAGCGCATCGGACGGCTCGTACCCCTTAGCCAGCACAACCGTTGCCTTTACAACTTGTCCGCGTACCGGGTCGGGTGCGGCCGTAATGGCACATTCCACAACCGAAGGATGCTCCAAAAGCGCACTTTCTACCTCAAACGGCCCAATGCGGTAGCCCGAACATTTAATAACATCATCATTACGGCCGACAAACCAATAGTAACCGTTAGAATCGCGCCATGCCACATCGCCGATGTTGTAATTGCCCGTGCCGAGATATTTTTCCGTCAGTTCCTTATCCCGATAATAGCCGGTAAACAGGCCGACGGGCGGCTGTTTGTCCACACCCATCACCACAATGCTGCCTTCTTCACCGTCCTCACAAATATTGCCGTCATTGTCCATCAACTGAATGTTATACAGCGGAGACGGTTTACCCATAGAGCCGGGCTTTGGCTCAAACCACTGAAAGTTTGCCAGCATAACCGAGCTTTCACTCTGTCCAAAGCCTTCGCAAAGCTTCAGCCCCGTCAGCTCGTACCACTTTTTAAACACTTCGGGGTTCAGCGGCTCTCCGGCAATGCAGCAATGCTGTATGCAGGATAAATCAAACTTCGTCACATCCTCCTGCAGCATAAACCGAAACATAGTCGGCGGTGCGCAAAAAGTTGTCACCTGATATTTTGTAATTTTTTCAAGCAAGTGCAACGGCACAAATTTTTCCATGTCATACGCAAAAATCACGGCACCGCAAATCCACTGTCCGTAAATTTTGCCCCAGCCAAACTTAGCCCAGCCGGAGTCGGAAACGCTCATATGCAGCTTGTTTTCCTGTACCTGCTGCCAATATTTTGCCGTAACAATATGCCCGAGCGGATAAGAAAAATTATGCAGCACCATTTTGGGCATACCCGTTGTGCCGGAGGTAAAATAAATCAGCATGGGGTCATCCCATCGGTTTTCGTTTTCACCCGTCGGACGCGGAAATTCCGTGCTTTGGTTTTGTATCCCCTCTGCAAATGAGAGCCAGCCCTCACGCTGCGTGCCGACCAGAATTTTATGCCGCAGGGTTTCGGCCTCCGGCTCGGCTTCCTCTACCTGCTCTATAACAAACGGATCATCCACGCACACAATGGCCGAAATTTTCGCCGCATTGGCACGGTACGCAATGTCCTTTTTTGTCAATTGCAGTGAACCGGGAATTAAAACCGCGCCCAGCTTATGCAGCGCCGTCGCACAGACCCAGTATTCCCATCTGCGGCGCAGAATTAAAAGCACAACCATACCTTTTTTGATGCCCAGGCCGGCAAAAAAGTTTGCCGCTTGGTTAGAAAGACGACTGATATCCGAAAACGTGAACCGTTTTTCTTCATCATGGTCATCGCACCAAACCAAGGCCATTTTGTCCGGTTCTTCCTTTGCCCATGCATCGACAATATCAAAGCCGAAATTAAAATGTTCCGGCACATTTACCTTATAGTTTTCTTTAAAATCCTCATACGAATCAAACGCCATACGAGGCAAAAATCGTTCCAGCAGCAAAACACTCACTCTTTTCTATTCTGAAATCATGGTTAAAAAAACGGTCGGTTCATCCCCTGCGCAACGCTGTCCGTGCTGATAGGTGGGGTTAAAATAGACCGAGTCCCCGGCCTCCAGCACAAAGCTTTTATCGTCAAACACAAGCTCCATGCGTCCGGAAATAACAAGGTTAAACTCCTGACCGGAGTGGCTGACCAACGCCGCCGGGGCATCCGTCGGATCCAGTGTGACCAAAAGAGGCTGCATGATTTTGCCGCTGTAGCGGAAAGCCAAATCCTTAAACGCATAACCGGGATAACGGTCAACCGTGCGTCCCTGTCCGTTGCGGACAATATGGTAGGTATCAAGCTTGGCACGGGTACCGGTCATAATCTCCGTAAAATCCACACCGAATTTGTTGGCAATTTCATAAATGACACTAATGGGAATGTTTTTGCCGTTTTCTTCATATTCACGGTACACCGCCGCATCCAGGTTCAGTTCTGCCGCAAGTTCTTCTTGTGTGTAGCCGCAGGCCTCGCGCAGACCGCTGATACGCTGCGCCAGTTCCTTCAGTTCATTCATATCGTTCATATGGCTCACTTCCGTTTCATAGTTTAAATTGTAGGCATAAGAAAGCCGAACCGCCTAATGCCTGGGCACAGGTTGCAATGGACGGCTAAAGCTGCGCAAGCAGGGCACGGCCGTCGGCAATTTCCGCGCGCGTGCGCTCCGGCGCGGGGCCGCCTTTTAATTTTCTGTCCCCCACGCAGGTTTCCATGCTGATAGCCTTGTAAATATCCTCTTCAATCAAAGGCGAGCAAGCCTTAAACTCTTCCAATGTAAATTCATCCAAATTTTTATGACGTTCGATGGCCTTAGCCACCATTTGGCCGACAATGGCATGCGAATCGCGGAAGGGCACACCTTTTTTAACCAAATAATCCGCCACATCCGTTGCGTTGGCAAAACCGCCCTTGGCACCCTTTAACATCACATCGCGCTTCACTGTCATGGTCGTCAGCATTTTGGTAAAGACGGGCAGGCACAAAAGCAGAGTATCCACCGCGTCAAACACGGCCTCCTTATCCTCCTGCATATCCTTGTTATAAGCAAGCGGCAAGCCCTTCATCATGGTTAAAAGCGTTGTCAGATCGCCATAAACACGGCCTGTTTTGCCGCGGATCAGTTCTGCCACATCGGGATTTTTCTTTTGCGGCATAATGCTGGAGCCCGTGGAGTACGCATCATCCATTTCCACAAAGGAAAATTCATGTGTGGACCACAAAATAAGCTCCTCACAAAAACGTGACAGATGCATCATCAGCATAGAAGCATCCGCGCAAAATTCAATGGCAAAGTCACGATCGCTGACACCGTCGAGCGAATTGTTCGTCACCGCGTCAAACCCAAGCTCTGCCGCAACAGATGCACGGTCGAGCGGATAGGTCGTACCGGCCAGCGCACCGGAGCCGAGGGGCATGATATTCATGCGTCCCCGGCACTGGCTAAGGCGGTCATAATCGCGCTTTAACATTTCAAAATAAGCTAACAGGTGATGTGCAAAGGTTACAGGCTGTGCCTTTTGCATATGTGTATAGCCCGGCATAATCGTCTCGGTGTGCTGCTCGGCCAAATCCAAAAGAGCCGTCATCAGCGTTTTAACCGTGTCCAGGATGCTGTCTGTTTCGCGCCGCAGATACAGGCGCAAATCCAGCGCCACCTGATCATTGCGGCTGCGGCCCGTGTGCAGACGCTTGCCCACATCGCCGATTCGTTCAATTAAAAGTGTTTCCACATTCATATGAATATCCTCGGCATCAATGGCAAAGTCCACCTTGCCTGCTGCAATATCCTCTAAAATTTCACGGAGCGTTTTTTGAATCAGCGCCGCGTCCTCGCTTGCGATAATGCCGCAGCGTCCCAGCATGCCGGCGTGAGCTATCGAGCCTTCAATATCCTCCCGATACATCCGGCTGTCGAACCGAATGGAGGAATTAAAATCATCCACCAGTGCGTCCGTTTCCTTAGAAAAGCGGCCGCCCCAAAGCTTTTTCTTCATCGCAATCTCCATTCCGTGCTTAAAACAGCTTTTCGCCGTTGCGCTTTTTCATCATGGCCTGCACCTGCAGCGGCAAACCAAACAGGTTGATAAAGCCTGTTGCATCCTTTTGGTCGTATACGTCATCTGCGCTGAAGGTTGCAATGTCTTCATCATATAACGAATACGGAGAGGTTGCGCCGGCCGGCATGCAGTTGCCTTTGTACAGCTTCATTTTCACGCTGCCGGTAACGGTCTTTTGTGTTGCGTCCACAAAGGCGCTCATGGCTTCGCGCAGCGGTGTGTACCAAAGGCCGTCATAGACCAAATCGGCAAACTTGTTTGCCAAATTCATCTTGTAATGCAGGGTCATTTTATCCAGACAGAGATATTCAAGCTCTTTATGTGCGGCATATAAAAGCGTGCCGCCGGGTGTTTCGTAAACGCCGCGGCTCTTCATGCCGACAAGACGGTTTTCAACAATATCATCAATACCGATGCCGTTTGCGCCTGCCAGCTCGTTTGCCTTTTTCAGCAGCTCTGCTGCACTTTCGTAGCGTTTGCCGTCAATGGCAACGGGAACGCCCTTTTCAAAATCAATGGTAACATAGGTCGGCACATCCGGCGCTTTTTCGGGCGATACCATCAGTTTTAAAATTTTATCATACTGCGGCTCGTTGGCAGGAGATTCCAAATCCATACCTTCATGGCTTAAGTGCCAAATGTTTCTGTCCATCGAATAGTTATCTTCTTTGGTAACGGGTACGGGGATACCGCGTGCTTCGGCATATTCAATTTCTTCTTCACGGGATTTAATATCCCAAATTCTCCACGGTGCAATAATTTTAAGATGCGGCGCCAGCGCTTTTAAGGTCAATTCAAAACGAACCTGGTCGTTACCCTTACCTGTGCAGCCGTGGCAAATGGCGGTCGCACCCTCTTTTTCCGCAATCTCAACCAGTCTCTTGGCGATACACGGTCTTGCATGGGAGGTACCCAACAGATATTTGCCTTCATATACGGCACCGGCCTTCAGCGTCGGCCAAATAAAGTCGGTGACATATTCCTCCTGCAAATTCTCAATATACAGCTTAGAAGCACCCGTTTTCAGTGCTTTTTCCTCTAAGCCCTCCGTTTCCTTTCCCTGTCCCACATCGCCGCAGACTGCGATGACCTCGTAATCATAATTCTCCTTCAGCCACGGAATAATGATTGAAGTGTCCAGACCACCGGAATAGGCTAAAATTACTTTTTCTTTCGCTGCCATTTGCATTTCCTCCCAAACTGTGTTAAAATAATAATGGACGCTGTAAATGCTCTGCCAAAGGTAAAGTCTTTACAGGCATCGAAAGCGCATATGCACTTTCATGTACTATTATCCATATTATACCGCATAACCGCTGAAATCTCAATATTTTTTTACAAAAAACGCAAAAAATATGAGTTTTTAACAGATACAGAAAGAAAGAACAGGTATAAACTATGAAAATTTTAGGGATAGACCCCGGTATTGCCATTGTCGGCTATGGGATGATTGAATACCAATCCGGCCGGTTCGGCGTGATTGATTACGGCGCCGTAACCACAAAAGCCGGTATGAAACTTTCGGACAGGCTGCGCAACATTTACGAGGATATTAACATTTTAATCGAACGCTTTCAGCCGGATGCCTTTGCCGTGGAGGAATTGTTTTTTAACACAAACGTAACGACGGGCATTGCCGTCGCGCACGGCCGCGGCGCGATTGTGCTGGCCGCCGCGGTGCAAAACGTGCCGATTTTTGAATATACGCCATTGCAGGTTAAGCAGGGCGTTGCAGGGTACGGCCGCGCGGATAAGGCACAGGTGCAGCGCATGGTAAAATCGCTTTTAAACCTGCCGGCCATCCCCAAGCCGGATGATGTATCCGATGCACTGGCCGTTGCCATTTGCCACGCGCACGCTTCGGGGTATCAAAATTTGACGCAGACAGAAAGCGTTTAGAAAGGAAGATGTTGTGTGATTGCATTTGTAAGCGGCACGGTGGAAGCCATTGAAGAAAATGCCGCCGTGATTGATTCGGGCACACTTGGATTTCGGGTGTTTATGTCGCCGCACGGCTTGTCAAAGCTAACCATCGGCGCACCTGCCAAAATTTATACATATTTAAAGGTTGCAGAGGATGCGATGGATTTATACGGTTTTTCCTCCACCGAGGAGCTTTCCATGTTCCGCCGCATTATTTCGGTTTCCGGCGCGGGGCCCAAAGCCGGTTTGGCCATTTTATCCACACTGCGCCCGGCCGAATTTGCGCTGGCCGTTGTAACAAACGACTTTAAGACCATCACGCGAGCGCAGGGCGTTGGACCCAAGCTGGCGCAAAAAATTATTTTAGAGTTAAAGGACAAGCTGGATAACAGCGACTTTGTTAAAAACGCTGCAGCCGATGAGGGCTTTACGCCTGCCACAGTCGGCAGCAATAACGAGGCTGTAGAGGCGCTTTGTGCACTGGGCTATACGCAAACCGAGGCCATGCGCGCGGTCGGTGCGGCCGAGGGGGCTACCACCTCCGAGTTGATTACGGCTGCCCTGAAAATTTTAGCTAAAAATTTATAATACAAAAGTTTGTAACAGGAAAGGATTGTTACCATGCCTTTTGAATCGTTTGAAGAAACCCGCGAGGACAGAATTATTTCTTCGCGCACACTGGGTGAGGATGCCGATGTGGAATACAGCCTGCGTCCGCGCCGTTTGGATGAATACATCGGTCAGAGCAAGGTTAAGGAGAATATGAAAATTTTCATCCGCGCCGCCAAAGACCGTAACGAAGCCCTGGATCATGTCCTTCTGTACGGTCCGCCCGGACTCGGCAAAACGACGCTGGCCGGTATTATCGCCAACGAGATGGGCGTTAACATTCGCGTCACCTCCGGCCCTTCCATTGAACGCGCCGGCGATTTGGCCGCCATTTTAACCGGCTTAGCGCCAAATGACATTTTGTTTATTGATGAAATTCATCGTTTAAGCCGCAATGTGGAGGAAATTTTGTACCCGGCAATGGAGGATTTTTCACTGGATATTATTTTAGGCAAAGGGCCGGGCGCTCATTCCGTCCGCTTGGATTTGCCTAAATTTACGCTGATCGGTGCCACAACACGTACCGGCCTGCTCTCGGCACCGCTGCGTGACCGTTTTGGCGTTATCAGCCGTTTAGAGCTTTACACACCGGAGGAACTGGATGAAATTATCAAACGTTCCGCGGCTATTTTGGGCACCGAAATCGAACCTGCCGGATCCATCGAAATCGGCCGCCGATCCCGTGGGACACCGCGTATTGCAAATCGTATGTTAAAACGCGTCCGCGATTTTGCACAGGTACAGGGCAATGGCATTATCACGCGTGAAATTGCCGATGCGGCGCTCACAACAATGGAGGTTGACCCCATTGGACTGGATGCCATCGACCGCCGTATGCTTTTGTACATTATTGAAAATTTCAGCGGCGGCCCTGTGGGGCTGGAAACGCTGGCCGCCTCCATAGGAGAGGATGCAGGCACCATTGAGGATGTGTATGAACCGTATCTTTTGCAAATCGGATTTTTAAACCGTACGCCGCGCGGCCGTATGGCCACCGCCAAGGCCTATGCCCATTTTAAAATTCCGTTTACAACCGAGCTGCGGTTTGATGTATAGGCACTATTCACAGACCTAGAGAATTTATTCTATTAAAAAAGCACCTGCAAATGCAAGTGCTTTTTGTTCATTATGGATACGGGTATTTTTTATCTGCAACACATATTAGCGTTCCTATCGTGAAATATCTCGCTTGCGCTCTCTGTGAAATGAAATACATCCACGCGCCGCAGGCGCGCAACTCGCAAAAGGTTGGTAGCGAGCCAAAGGCGTTATGAGGGCGCTTGCAACCGAATAGCCGACGTGAGCGTGACCTTTTGTGAAAGAGGAGCGGCAGCCGATAAAGCGAAGCCGTATTTTTTTCAAAAAAAATACGGCAAGCCAAAAGGCTTGCCGCGACGTGGTGACCCGTACGAGAATCGAACTCGTGTTACCGCCGTGAAAGGGCGGTGTCTTAACCGCTTGACCAACGGGCCTTAAGAATATAGAAACATCGGTACGCAAAAGCGTTTTGCCGATGGAACTTTTTGCCGTCATCACTACGGCTTATTTATTATAGCAAATTTAGAAGGTTTTGTCAAGCTAATTTTAACAGGATTGTAAATTTACAACCAAAAAGTTGTATATTTATGTTTTTTTCCGTGAACACGACGCGCGAAATGTACAATTTAACCCCCAAGTGCGTTTTGCACTTGGGGGTAAGACGCATCAATCGCCAGCAAGAGATTTCACCATGCCGAAATAACACTCCATCATGACAAGCTCATGAGCAAGCCGCCTTAAAATTGATACATACTTAAGTATTTTGCAGTGTTTTGGCACATTTCGTCAAACAGCGCCTGCGCTTCCTGCATATTGCAGGTAACCAGAGGATCGTTTAAAAATGCTGCAAATATTTTTTTCACATCACGTTCTGCAATGCCCTCCGAAACCTGCTCCTGTTCGCCGCAGATTCTTGCAATCAGCGGATAGATGGAGGCCGGAATTTCCCCGGCGGCAACGGGCGTCATGCTGTTTGCACGGAATGCCGCATTGGTTTCTACAACCGCTCCGAGCGGCAGATTCGGAATTTGACCGTTGTTGGGGATGTTTACGTTCGTTACCAAGTCGCACAGCCCCAAAAGTGCACGGATTTGGTTGACACCTTCTTCACCGGTTCCGTTGATTTTAACAGCTTCTTCACCGCTGATCTTTTTGGCGCTGCTTTCCAGTCTGTTTTTTAAATCTTCTTTACGCCAGGAGACGGGCGTTAAGCCAAAGTGCATTTCTGCCACACGCTGCGGATTCTCCAAATACCATTTTCCTTCACAAAATTCAGCCAAATGACGGTCGCCTGCCGCTGCAATCCAACCAAATTTTTTGAACAGATCCATTTTAACCTTTTCGGCGCTGCCAAAGAAGGAATTTAACCAGTTTTGGTCTACCTTTTCGCCGGTATAGCCCTCCGGGTTTTCCTCGCAAAACTGTGCATAATACGGAAAAAGGTCAACGTTGCGATAGGTTGCCTTTGTCAGCCATGTAAAATGGTTCACGCCAACAGGGTTAACCTTAATGTCTTGACGGTCAACATTTTCAATGCCGAATTTTTCTTTAACCATTCTTGCCAGCAGCTTTTGTGTGCCGAATACCTCATGGCAGCAGCCAAAGGCCTTAATCTCCGGGAAAACATGATAGAGCGTTTTAACGCACAGCGTCATTGGGTTGGTATAATTAATGACCCACGCATTGGGACAATAAGTGCGAATCCAATTTGCAAATTCTTCAAACATAGGAAGGGTACGCATGGCACGCACTATGCCGCCGGGGCCTGTGGAATCCCCCACAGATTGATAAATGCCGTACTTTTCCGGCGTATGTACATCAGATTCCATTTCATCAAAGGTTCCCGGTAAAATAGAGATAATGACAAAATCCGCGCCGGTAAGCGCTTCCTCGGCCGTCGCGGCCGCGTGATATTGCCAAATTGATTTGGCGCCCTCGGCCGTTTGAAATTTATTGCCGATGATTTCATTATGCTTGGCCGCCTCTAAATCAATATCATATAAATATACCTGTCCGCTAATGTCATCACAGGATGCGAGATCGCTCATAAGTCCCCATGCCCAGCCGCGCGAACCACCGCCGATATAGGCGATTTTAATATCCGATACTTTGTGTTCCTGAAACGTCATGTCAATTGCCCCTTTCTTTAAATTACTTACATTATATATTAAATTTTGTGTAAAAACAATGTTGTATATTGACATTTTACGCATTTTATTATACAATATTGACATTACAAAAAGGAGCGTGTAGGATATGCAGCCTGTTCTGTCGGCAGAAGTTTCGGAAATTTCGGTTGATTATGCAGCAAGCCACGTCAATTGGGCTATGCTGGCTAGGCACTATCACAATGCCTACGAAATTTACATTTTGGAAAAAGGCAGCCGTACATATTTGATTAACGATGCGTTGTTTGAGCTGCACGCACACGATGTTGCGCTAATTCAACCGAATGAAATTCACAGCACCTCCGGCGGAGGGTTTGTGCGTCATTTGCTGTACTTTCATGACGAATACTTGCACCGTTATTTTACAGAAACCGCCCAAACAACGCTGTTAAAATGTTTTACACATAAAAAAATCCACATGCAGGATGGTGATTTTGACAAGCTGCTGCGTTTGATACGTCAGTTAAAGGGTGCATATGATAACTTTGTGGTATTTGCACAAATTTTGTCTTTGCTTGCGCAAAACGCGTCTGCCGATGTTCCGTATATCAGCAGCGGCAATCAAATGATTTCGGGAGTAATTGAATATATCGGCGGCCATTGCAAAGAAATTACATCTTTGGATGAAATTGTGGAACAGTTTTATATATCAAAATCGTATTTGTGCCGATTGTTTAAAGAACACACAGGCATTTCTGTTGTAAAATATATACATCTGTTAAAGATTCAATCGGCCTGTGAGGAATTGCAGAAAACAAACCGGTCGGTTGAAGAGATCGCCCTGCAATGCGGCTTTCATACCTCTATGTACTTTTGCAGGGTGTTTAAAAAAATCACAGGACTCACGCCGAGTCAGTATCGGGGACAAAGCTTGTGAATCAAGCGCCACACAGACAATCAAACGGCAGAGGTTCTTCTTGTAGTGATTCATTTCGGCAGAGGTTCGTTCTTGCTCTCCCTTTTGTTTACCGACCTATTTTGTCAGTACCATTTCGTATATTTTCCTGATTGTAACTTTTTTCTCCGAAATTAAATTTTATGACACAAAAACCCCTCTGTGCAGAGCACAGAGGGGTTTTACAGCTAAAAACTAAACTTATTTATTGATTGCGGAAACAACGCCGGAACCAACAGTTCTGCCGCCTTCACGGATAGCGAAACGCAGACCTTCTTCAATAGCGATAGGAGTGATCAGCTCAACTTCCATTGTTACGTTATCGCCGGGCATGCACATTTCAGTGCCTTCAGGCAGTTTGATAACGCCGGTAACGTCAGTTGTTCTGAAATAGAACTGCGGTCTGTAGTTGTTAAAGAACGGTGTATGACGGCCGCCTTCTTCCTTAGTCAGGACGTATACTTCGCCTTTGAAAGCAGTATGCGCATGAATGGAACCCGGCTTAGCCAAAACCTGTCCTCTTTCGATTTCGTTCTTCTGAACACCACGGAGCAGAGCGCCGATGTTATCGCCGGCTTCAGCCTGGTCGAGCAGCTTTCTGAACATTTCAACACCGGTAACAACGATCTTTCTAACTTCGTCAACCAGACCAATCAGTTCAACTTCGTCATTAACCTTCAGAGTACCTCTCTCAACACGGCCGGTAGCAACAGTACCACGACCGGTGATGGAGAATACGTCCTCAACAGGCATCAGGAACGGCAGGTCAGTCTTTCTTTCCGGAGTCGGGATGTATTCGTCAACAGCATCCATCAGCTTCAGGATAGAAGCATATTCGGGAGCGGACGGATCGGTAGAAGTAGACTCCAGAGCCTGCAGAGCGGAACCAACGATGATCGGAGTGTCATCACCCGGGAATTCGTACTCGTTCAGCAGTTCGCGAACTTCCATTTCAACCAGCTCTAACAGTTCGGGATCGTCAACCTGGTCAGCTTTGTTCAGGTAAACAACGATGTAAGGTACGCCAACCTGTCTTGCCAGCAGGATGTGCTCTCTGGTCTGCGGCATCGGGCCGTCAGCAGCAGATACAACCAGGATAGCGCCGTCCATCTGAGCAGCACCGGTGATCATGTTCTTAACATAGTCAGCATGGCCGGGGCAGTCAACGTGAGCATAGTGTCTCTTATCGGTTTCGTACTCAACGTGAGCGGTAGAAATTGTGATACCTCTTTCTCTCTCTTCGGGAGCACCGTCGATCTGATCGTAAGCTTTGAACTCAGCTTTGCCGGACAGACCCAGAACCTTGGTGATTGCAGCGGTCAAAGTGGTCTTACCATGGTCAACGTGACCAATGGTACCAATATTAACGTGGGGTTTGTTTCTTTCGAATTTTTCCTTAGCCATTGTATTGCCTCCTATTTTTAAATTTAATAAGTTTTTAAGTTGTTTGCAAGGCTAACGCTTTGCAAATAATAACTGTTACATAACTATTGTATATTTTTTTTGCAAAAAAATCAAGTCATTTGCAAAAAATTTACATAATACAGCTTTAGTCCTCTTTCTTTGCACGGCTGGAGATAATCTGCTCCTGAATGCTCTTCGGCACTTCCTCGTAATGGCTGGGCTGCATGGTGTACTGACCGCGACCCTGTGTTTTGGAACGCAGGTCAGTTGCATAACCAAACATCTCAGACAGCGGAACAAAAGCAGAAATTGCCTGTGCACCGGGACGAGCCTCCATGCCCTGGATTTGACCACGGCGGGAGTTCAAGTCACCCATAACATCGCCCATGTATTCCTCAGGTACGATAACGTCAACCTGCATGATAGGCTCTTTCAGTACGGGATCACCCTTACGGCAAGCATCCTTAAATGCCATAGAACCGGCAATCTTAAATGCCATTTCCGAAGAGTCGACTTCGTGGTAAGAACCATCGTACAATGTAACGCGAACGTCTACAACGTTGTAACCGGCCAATACACCGGACTGCATAGCGCCCTGTACACCGGCATCAACAGCAGGAATATATTCCTTGGGGATGGCACCGCCGACGATTTTGTTAACAAATTCGTAGCCGCCACCGGGCTCTAAGGGCTCAACATGCATGAGTACGTGACCGTACTGACCCTTACCACCGGACTGTCTGGCGTATTTGTTTTCAACGTCAACCGCCTTGCGGATGGTTTCCTTATAAGAAACCTGAGGCTTACCAACATTTGCTTCAACCTTAAATTCACGCAGCAGTCTGTCTACGATGATTTCAAGGTGCAGCTCGCCCATACCGGCGATGATGGTCTGACCTGTTTCTTCATCCGTATAGGTCTTAAAGGTCGGATCTTCTTCAGCCAGCTTGGCCAAAGCAATACCCATCTTTTCCTGACCTTCTTTTGTCTTAGGCTCAATCGCAACACGGATAACCGGGTCAGGAAATTCCATAGACTCCAGAATAATCGGATGATTGGGGTCACACAGTGTATCACCTGTGGTGGTATTTTTAAGACCAACCGCAGCGGCAATATCACCGGAGTAAACCTTATCAATATCTTTTCTGTCGTTAGCGTGCATCTGCAAAATACGGCCGATACGCTCTTTATTGTCCTTAGTGGAGTTCAAGATGTGCGAGCCGGCTTCCAGCGTACCGGAGTACACACGGAAGAAACAGAGCTTACCAACGAACGGGTCTGTCATAATTTTGAAGGCCAGCGCTGCAAACGGCGCATCGTCTGACGACGGGCTTTCAATTTCCTCACCATCCGGGTTGATACCGCGGATAGCCGGTACATCGACCGGAGAAGGCATATAATCAACAATTGCGTCCAAAAGCTTTTGAACACCCTTGTTTTTATAAGAAGTACCGCAGAGAACGGGAACCATTTCGTTTGCAATGGTTGCCTGGCGGATAGCGCCTTTAATCTCTTTCTCGGTCAGTTCTTCGCCCTCAAGATATTTGTTCATTAATTCCTCGCTGGTTTCAGCGACGGATTCAAGCAAAGCATTTCTATATTCTGCTGCCTTTTCCTTCATATCCTCCGGAATTTCTTCTGCGCGGATATCCTTGCCTAAGTCATCATAATATATATATGCCTTCATGTCGACCAAGTCAATTAAGCCGACAAATGTGTCCTCAGAGCCGATAGGCAGCTGAATGGGGACAGCGTTACAATGGAGACGGGTTTTCATCATGTCTAATACATTATAAAAATCCGCACCCATAATATCCATTTTGTTTACGTAGGCCATACGCGGAACGCGGTATGTGTCTGCCTGACGCCAAACTGTTTCAGATTGCGGTTCTACACCACCCTTTGCACAGAAAACCGTTACGCTGCCGTCGAGCACCTTAAGTGAACGCTCAACTTCAACCGTAAAGTCAACGTGGCCGGGGGTATCGATAATATTAATTCTATGGTTCTTCCAATGTGCGGTAGTCGCAGCAGAGGTAATGGTAATACCACGTTCCTTCTCCTGTGCCATCCAGTCCATTGTTGCGGCGCCTTCATGTGTTTCACCAATCTTGTAAACACGGCCTGTATAGAACAGAATACGCTCTGTTGTGGTGGTTTTACCGGCGTCGATATGAGCCATGATACCAATATTTCTGGTTTTTTCCAAAGAAAATTCTCTTGCCACAATCTTCCTCCTTTCTTCCGAATTTGCCGAAATTTTTTATCTGTTGTCTCCTGAAAAATCAGGGGTTTACCATCTGTAATGTGCGAAAGCTCTGTTAGCTTCTGCCATCTTATGCGTATCTTCACGCTTTTTAACAGCAGAACCGGTACCGTTAATAGCATCCATAATCTCGGCTGCCAAACGCTCCTTCATGGTCTTTTCGCTTCTTTGACGGCTGTACAGAGTCAGCCAGCGCAAACCTAAGGTTTGCTTACGTTCGGGACGTACTTCCATAGGAACCTGGTACGTTGCACCGCCGACACGACGTGCTTTAACCTCTAAAACAGGCATGATGTTGTCCAAAGCTTCCTTAAATGCGTCCAAAGGCTCTTTACCGGTCTTTTCCTTGACAATGTCAAAAGCGCCGTACACAATTTTTTGCGCTACGCCCTTTTTACCGTCAAGCATAATATTGTTGATCAGGCGTGTTACGACCGTACTTCCGTACAACGGATCGGGCAGAACCTCTCTTTTTGCAATAAAACCTCTTCTTGGCACTTTTCTTCCCTCCTTCATCAAATTAAAATGAAATCACAGGTACTCGGCTGTTTGCCGTTTGTGCACAGTCCATGTATAAAAGAAACAAATCAGTTCTTTCGGTCTGGTACCAGCACAGTTGTGATTTACCGAATTGCAAAGCTATTATTTCTTTTTGGGCCGCTTTGCACCGTATTTCGATCTGCCCTGCATGCGGTTTGCAACACCAGCGGTATCCAAAGAACCGCGAATGATGTGGTAACGTACACCAGGAAGATCCTTAACCCTGCCGCCGCGGATCAAAACAACGCTGTGCTCCTGCAGGTTATGACCGATACCGGGAATATAAGCCGATACCTCAATGCCGTTTGTTAAACGTACTCTGGCAAGCTTACGCAGAGCCGAGTTAGGCTTTTTCGGGGTCATGGTTTTAACCGAGGTGCAAACACCGCGCTTTTGCGGCGAATTGATGTTGGTAGTCTTCTTTTTAAGTGTATTCAGACCCTTCAAAAGAGCAGGAGCTGTTGACTTTTTAACAGAAGTTTCTCTACCTTTTCTCACAAGCTGGTTAAAGGTTGGCATGAACTGATTTCCTCCTTTCCAATCATCTTGTTTTACGCAGAATCATCCGCGCTTTTATATCAAAACAACGGCGCAGGCCGCCCCCACGTCAATACCGCAGGCTCGTCCTAGCTGCTGTTTTGTATCGAAATACGCAACGGGCACAAGCATTTCGCTGCACAAAGCCTCAAACGGCTCACGTACATGCGCATCCGCGTCCCGTGCTACATAGGCTTTTTCTACCTTGCCGGCAGATACCGCCTCACTGCATTGTCTGATGCCAATGTAAATAGGTCGGTTTTTGAAGTCACCCTCCATATTTGCATTCACTCCGTCATAATTGAACAAGCGGCTTTCAAGGCTGGTTGCTTGCTCTGATTCCCCCGGTTTTATTGTAAACCGCGGATAAGGATAGAGAAAAACACTTTTTCTCTATCCTTATCCGGCGGACATGCAGTCCGCCGGTACATACTAGTTAATTGTATCACATTATTTGCCAAGTGTCAATAAAATTTTATGAAATAAATTTTACTGATCCTCCGATGTCGTTTCTTCTTCAGCATCCGGCACAATGTTAGAGCCGATGTAGTCGCTGTTATCCAAGATAAAGGAGCTGTATGCCTCCTCTGCTTCGGGTGAAACAGCATGCTCTATGCCGGTGTTCTGGTATTTCGGCATACCGGTACCAGCCGGTACCAGCTTACCGATGATAACATTCTCCTTAAGGCCGACCAACGGATCGATTTTACCCTTGGTGGCAGCCTCGGTCAGCACGCGCGTCGTCTCCTGGAAGGAAGCGGCGGAGAGGAAGGAGTCTGTCGTAAGTGAAGCCTTGGTAATACCCAAGATAATTCTTGTGCAAGTTGCAGGCTGCATACCCTTGGCTTCCAGTTCTTCGTTAACGGTATCAAATTCGTTAATATCCACAAGCGAGCCGGCCAGGAAGTTTGTATCGCCCGGTTCCTCAATGCGGACACGATGCAGCATCTGACGTACGATAACTTCAATGTGACGGTCGTTAATATCAACACCCTGCAAACGGTATACGCGCTGTACCTCTTGAATCAGGTACTGCTGCACGGCCGTAATATCCTTAATGCGCAGAATATCATGCGGATTAACACTACCCTCTGTCAGCTCGTCACCCTTGTTTATGATGTCACCGTCTGCAACCTTAATGCGTGAGCCGTACGGAATCAGGTAGGTCTTGGCATCGCCGGCTTCGTCATCCGTAATCACAACTTCACGTTTTTTCTTGTTCTCTATCAAGCTGACCTTACCGCCGATTTCAGCAATAATGGCAAGACCCTTCGGCTTTCTTGCTTCAAACAATTCCTCAACACGGGGCAGACCCTGTGTAATATCATCGGCCGTTGCAACACCGCCGGTGTGGAAGGTTCTCATTGTCAGCTGTGTACCCGGTTCACCGATGGACTGTGCCGCAATGATACCGACAGCCTCACCGACAGGCACTTTGTTACCGCTGGCAAGGTTTGAACCATAGCACTTTGCACAAATACCGACCTTGGCTTTACAGGTCAGAACCGAACGGATCACCGCACGCTTAACGCCTGCATCAACCGCTGCTTTTGCCATTTTTTCGGTAATGAGCGTATCGGCCGGGATAATCACTTCGCCGGTTTCGGGATGTACAATATCCTCCAGCGCGTAGCGGCCGTTCAAACGGTCGAACAGTCCTTCAATCAATTCCTTACCGTCGCGGATATCAAATACTTCAATACCCTTTGTGGTGCCGCAGTCTTCTTCACGGATGATAACCTCCTGGCTGACATCAACCAAACGACGTGTCAGGTAACCGGAGTCAGCGGTACGCAGTGCCGTATCGGCCAAGCCCTTTCTGGCACCGTGCGATGAAATGAAGTATTCCAGCACGTTTAAGCCTTCACGGAAGTTAGCACGAATCGGAATTTCGATTGTTTTACCCGATGTATCATTCATCAAGCCGCGCATACCGGCAAGCTGACGAATCTGGTTTTGGCTACCACGGGCACCGGAGTGCGCCATCATGTAAATAGGATTGAATTTATCCAAATTATCCATCAGGGCGGTGGTAACCTTATCATTTGTATCATTCCAGGTTTTTATAACCATGTTGTAGCGCTCTTCATCGGAAATCAAACCGCGCTTAAACTTTTTGGTAATCTTGTCAACGGCTTCTTCTGCTTCGGCCAAGTATTGCTTTTTGGCCTCCGGCACCTTCATATCACTTACGCTAACGGTGATAGCGCCGCGCGTTGAATACTTATAGCCCAAGGACTTAATGCGGTCAAGCACCTCGGCCGTCTCGGTCAGGCCATGTGCACGAATACACTTATCAACAATCTTACCCAATTCTTTTTTGGTGGTTAAGAAGTCAATTTCCAGCTTCAAAACGTTTTCCGGCTTGGTTCTGTCCACAAAGCCCAAATCCTGCGGAATGGCTTCGTTGAAAATCAGTCGGCCGACCGTTACATCCACCAGGGCTTCGTGATGAACACCGTCAACATCCTTTTCAAGACGTACCTTAATGGGTGCATGAATCCCGACAACGCCGTTGGCATAGGCCAAAATGGCTTCGTTCGGACTGAAGAAGGTTTTGCCGGTACCCGGTTCTTCCTCATTGTCAATTGTCAAATAGTAAGCGCCCAAAACCATATCCTGTGTCGGAACGGTAACGGGGCGGCCATCCTGCGGTTTTAACAGGTTGTTGGCCGAAAGCATCAAAAAGCGGGCTTCTGCCTGTGCTTCGGGTGAAAGCGGTACGTGCACGGCCATTTGGTCACCGTCGAAGTCGGCATTATATGCCGTACATACCAGCGGATGCAGCTTTAAGGCACGGCCTTCAACCAAAATCGGCTCAAATGCCTGAATACCCAGTCTGTGCAGTGTTGGTGCACGGTTTAACAATACGGGATGCTCCTTAATAACCTCTTCCAAAACGTCCCATACCTCAGGTTTAACGCGCTCTACCATGCGCTTTGCACTTTTTATGTTGTGTGCCAGCCCATCGTTAACCAGCTTTTTCATAACAAAGGGCTTAAACAGTTCAATTGCCATTTCCTTCGGCAGACCGCACTGATAAATTTTCAGTTCGGGGCCGACAACGATAACCGAACGGCCGGAATAGTCAACACGCTTACCCAACAGGTTTTGACGGAAACGACCCTGCTTACCCTTTAACATATCGGAAAGGGACTTCAGCGGACGGTTACCGGGGCCTGTTACGGGACGGCCGCGGCGGCCGTTATCAATCAGCGCGTCTACAGCTTCCTGCAGCATTCTTTTTTCATTACGTACAATAATTTCGGGCGCACCCAAATCCAAAAGGCGTTTTAAGCGGTTGTTACGGTTAATAACGCGGCGATACAAATCATTTAAATCAGACGTTGCAAACCGTCCGCCGTCCAGCTGCACCATGGGGCGCAAATCCGGCGGAATAACCGGGATAACATCCAAAATCATCCATTCGGGCTTGTTGCCGGAAAGGCGGAAGGATTCAACAACCTCCAGCCGTTTTAAGAGGCGCACCTTCTTTTGACCGGTAGCACCCTCCAAATCCAGCTTCAATTCTTTGGACATTTCCTCCAGGTCAATTTCCTGCAAAAGCTCTTTAATGGCTTCCGCACCCATTGCCGCGCGGAAACGGTCACCGTATTTTTCGGTGAACTCTCGATATTCTTTTTCCGAAAGGATCTGCTTTTTCTGCAGCTCTGTCCGTGTACCGGGGTCGATAACGACATAAGCTGCAAAATACAAGACTTTTTCAAGCATTCTGGGGGTCATGTCCAGCAAAAGACCCATACGGGTCGGAATCCCCTTAAAATACCAAATATGCGAAACAGGTGCTGCCAGCTCGATGTGACCCATCCGCTCACGTCTTACACGTGAACGGGTGACTTCAACGCCGCATCGGTCGCAGACAATGCCTTTGTGACGGATACGTTTATATTTACCGCAGTGACACTCCCAGTCCTTTTGCGGGCCGAAAATACGCTCGCAAAACAGGCCGTCACGCTCAGCTTTTAAGGTTCTGTAGTTAATGGTTTCCGGTTTTTTCACTTCGCCTCGTGACCATTCACGGATCATATCCGGTGAGGCCAGGCCAATCTTAATCGCTTCAAATGAATTTTCAGACAACCGTTTCATCTCCATTCCGAATTTATTAGCCGCCGCCGTCAGCGGCTCACGGGTTTTACGCCGAAGCAAACTTACAGCAGGTCGAGGTCATCCACAAAATCGCCCTTGCCGTCCTCTAAGTCTGTATCGAACTCATCCTCTAAATCATCTTCCAGTTCATCATCCAGGTCGTCCTCTGCGTCATCCTCCAGCAAATCATCGTCATAATCATCGGCTTCATCACTTTCGGCTGCATCATCGTCAAAGTCATCGTCATCATTTAAGTCCATATCAATGTAGGATGCGTCATCCTTAACAGAGATGCCGATGGAGGATTCGTCCTCTTCCTCCGAGGAATCCTTCAAATGAATTTCATTCATATTCTCATCCAGCGCACGGATGTCCAGACACAGCGACTGCAATTCCTTAATCAACACCTTAAACGATTCGGGAATACCCGGCTTGGGCACGCTGTCGCCCTTCACGATGGATTCATATGTCTTAACACGGCCGACAATATCATCGGACTTAACGGTTAAGATTTCCTGCAAGGTATAAGCAGCGCCGTATGCCTCCAGCGCCCAAACCTCCATTTCACCGAAACGCTGTCCGCCGAACTGTGCTTTACCGCCCAGCGGCTGCTGTGTAACTAAAGAGTAGGGTCCGGTTGAACGTGCATGAATCTTATCGTCAACCAAATGCGCCAGTTTTAAGATGTACATAATACCCACGGTTACGCGGTTATCAAAGGGTTCGCCGGTGCGGCCGTCATACAAAACGGTTTTACCGTCCCGATCCAAACCGGCCTGTTCCAGCGTATCCATAATATCAAATTCGTTTGCGCCGTCAAATACCGGCGTAGCGATTTTCCAGCCAAGCTCACGCGCGGCACGTCCCAAGTGAACCTCAAGCACCTGTCCGATGTTCATACGAGACGGTACGCCCAACGGATTCAGCACGATTTCAAGCGGTGTGCCATCCGGCAGGAAGGGCATATCCTCTTCCGGCAGAATACGGGAAATAACACCCTTGTTACCATGGCGGCCGGCCATTTTATCACCAACCGAAATTTTACGTTTTTGTGCAATATAGCAGCGTACCAGCTGGTTAACGCCCGGCGGCAGCTCGTCTCCCTTTTCACGGTCGAACACAATGACATCCACAATGATGCCGGCCTCACCGTGCGGCACACGCAGCGAAGTGTCACGCACCTCACGTGCCTTTTCACCGAAGATGGCACGCAGCAGGCGTTCCTCGGCCGTCAGCTCGGTTTCGCCCTTCGGTGTAACCTTACCGACCAGAATATCGCCCGAACGAACCTCTGCACCGATACGAATAATACCGCGGTCATCCAAATCCTTCAGCGCATCCTCGCCTACGTTCGGAATATCGCGTGTGATTTCCTCACTGCCCAGCTTTGTATCACGCGCTTCACACTCATATTCTTCAATGTGAATTGAGGTTAACACATCGTCACGCACCAGCTTTTCGCTGATAAGCATAGCGTCCTCATAGTTATAACCTTCCCAGGTCATAAAGCCAATCAAAATGTTTTTACCAAGTGCAATTTCACCATGGTCGGTTGAAGGGCCATCGGCAATAATATCACCCTTTTTCACAACATCGCCCTCGGCCACAATCGGCTTTTGGTTAATGCAGGTACCCTGATTGGAACGGGTAAATTTAATCAATTTATAGGTGTGCATATCACCGCTGTCGGCTTTAATCACAATTTCATCGGCGCTGACGCGATGAATCACACCGTCTTCCTTAGCCAGTACAACAACACCGGAATCCTTCGCGGCCTTGTATTCCATACCGGTACCGATAATCGGGGACTGTGCCTTTAAAAGCGGCACGGCCTGACGCTGCATGTTTGCACCCATCAAGGCACGGTTTGCATCGTCGTTTTCAAGGAAGGGAATCATAGCCGTTGCAACCGAAACAACCTGCTTGGGCGAAACGTCTATAAAATCAATCTGCGAAGCTTCAACCTCCAAAATATCATCCCTTGAACGGGCAGCTACCTTTTTGTGTATAAAACGGCCTTCCTCATCCAGCGGCTCGTTAGCCTGCGCGATGGTGTATTGATCTTCAATATCGGCCGTCATGTAAATAATTTCATCCGTTGCGCGACCTGTTTCCTTGTCCACGCGGCGGTACGGCGCTTCAATAAAGCCATACTCGTTAATTCTGGCATACGTACTCAATGACGAAATCAAGCCGATGTTCGGACCTTCAGGCGTTTCAATCGGGCACATTCTGGAATAGTGCGAATAGTGCACGTCACGCACCTCGAATCCGGCACGGTCACGCGAGAGACCGCCGGGACCCAAGGCCGACAATCTTCTTTTATGTGTTAATTCGGATAACGGGTTCAGCTGATCCATAAACTGTGACAACTGAGACGAACCGAAAAATTCCTTAATGGTTGCCACCACGGGGCGGATGTTAATGAGCGCCTGCGGTGTTACAACATCCAAATCCTGAATGGTCATACGTTCACGTACCACACGCTCCATACGAGACAGACCGATGCGGAACTGGTTTTGCAAAAGCTCACCCACGCAGCGCAGACGGCGGTTGCCCAAATGGTCAATATCATCCGTTGTGCCGATGCCGTAAAGCAAACCGATTTGGTAGTTGATGGATGAGAAAATATCATCAATGGTAATATGACGGGGAATCAACTCGTCAATCCGGCGTGTAATCGCTTCACGGACAGCCGCTTCCTCCTCATTTTCATCTAAAATTTCCTGCAATACCTTTAAGCTGACCTTTTCATGAATCCCCATATCCGAACAGTCAAAATCAACATACTCGGACAAAGTGACCATATTGTTTGAAAAGACCTTAATGGCTTTGCCGTTAATATCCAAAATAACTTCGTTTACGCCGGCCAGCTCCGCCTGTTGCGCAACCTCTTTCGAGATGTACTGGTCAGCGGCAAGCAATACCTCACCCGTACGGGGATCGGCAATCGGCTCTTTGGCCGTAAAGCCGGTGATACGTGCAGCAAGTCCCAGCTTTTTATTAAATTTAAAACGGCCGACCTTAGCCAAATCATAACGCTTCGGGTCAAACAAAAGACCCATTAAAAGTGAACGTGCACTTTCAACGGCCGGCGGCTCACCCGGACGCAGCTTTTTATAAATTTCAATCAGCGCTTCATCCTGCGACTGAATCGAGGCGCTCTTTTCCAGCGTGTTTAAAAGCGCTTCCGTTTCACCGAACAGCGAAAGAATCTGGTCATCCATTACGACGCCCAGCGCACGAATCAAAACGGTGATAGGGAGCTTTCTGGTTCTGTCGATACGAACCGAGAGTACGTCGTTAATATCGTTTTCATACTCCAGCCACGCACCGCGGTAAGGTATAACGGTTGAGCTGTACAGCTCTTTACCGGTTTTGTCATGCTCCATCGCAAAGTAAATACCCGGCGAACGCACCAGCTGGCTGACGATAACACGCTCTGCACCGTTAATAATAAAGGTGCCCTGATCGGTCATCAGCGGAAAATCGCCCATAAAGATTTCCTGCTCTTTCACCTCGCCGGTTTCTTTGTTAATCAGGCGGACGCGAGCCTTTAGAGGTGACGCATAATTTGCATCCCTTGTTTTGCACTCTTCCACCTCATACTTAACCTTGTTTTCCAGTTTGTAGTCAATAAACTCCAAAACCAGATTGCCTGTGTAATCCGTGATCGGGGAAATGTCATGAAAAACCTCTTTTAAGCCTTCATCCAAAAACCACTGATAAGAATCCTTCTGAACCTCAATCAGGTTTGGCATGTCCAGGACTTCATCGATTTTAGCATAACTCATTCTGACATTTTTGCCTAACTGGATCGGATGCACCATTACCTAGATCACCTCATTTATTTTTTTCGCCCAAACAATGTACGAAACTGTGCCTGCACGCACAAATACCCTATTTTGAACTTATAATGCAATTTATAATACTATCATAATTAAGTAAATATGTCAAGGGATTTAAGCAATTTTTTTACAATTTATTTGAATTTCTTCGGCCAATTTAAAAAAATATGAGTTTTTTCCTAATGAATTATGTTGAGAGGACATTATGAATAAGTACGAAAAAAGCTAAACCAGAATTGATAGGCTTAACACAGCTACTGTCAAAGCCTAAAAAAAGAGCGTCGGATACATACGATTCAGCAAGAAAAATATCAAAAGTAATTCCGTTCGGATCATTTATTAGAAATGTAATGACGGTAGTGAATCAAACAATAATCATAGCTATAAACTCAAGCATTAAATTACGGATAAAATGAAGGAATACGAAAAGACGTATGTCTACATTTTTACTTGCGTTCTGTATTTCCTATTCGTTTCTGACATTCGTATCAACCCAAAACAAGCTTAT
>UQYH01000014.1 GCA_900545185.1 uncultured Eubacteriales bacterium
GGGACATGTATGCATAAGTTTCAATCATATTCTTTGCCGCTTAAGCTTAAAATGCTGCGCCTGGAAGCAGGAAAATCACAAGAAGAATTTTCGGCCGAACTGGGCATATCCAGAAGCTGCCTTGCCAACTACGAAACCGGAAAACGCTATCCCGGCAGTGAAGTGATTGCCAAGATTGCCGCTGTTTGCAACATTTTGCCCAATTTTTTGGCAGATACACCGCCATACCGCGAAATAACCGTGAACGAAGCCGAGATGGATCATACCAAAAAATTAAAAAAATTAATTCAAGATCGCGGCACCACCTTGGATATATCCCGTCTGCCGCTGGAGCATAGAATTACCATGGTCGCGTTTTACGATTATGTGCTGAATCAGCAAAATCACAATTCCCCGAACCGTGTCTACCGCGTTCGGTAACACGCCACCCCCTTGCAAGGAACAATGCTTGCGGTACACGCCTGCAAAAACCGCACTATAAAGAGAACTGTCGCCAAACAATGCTTGAACCCGAATCGGCCACAGCCTTAAATGCAGCCTATACAGTCACTGAAAAAAATAAGCGGATACACCGACCCATCGGCCGCCGCATCCGCTTGTTGCTCGTTTCTTTTTAATTTTGCCTGCGTACAACTGCGTAGCCATCTCCGTTGCGCCAATAGCCGCACGTAAAATCCGTTTGCGTTAAAAAACGGTGCATTTCGTCTTCGTCCAAATTAACACTGCAAAAATAGCAGTCCTCCAATTCGTCATATACGTAATTAGCGCAGGTTTCACACGCTGTTTTGCCCATTGTTTGCCTTCTTCCCCGTTAAATTCGCTTTGCAAGCTGTTCTACATGCGCAGCGCGATATGCCTCAAACCGACCCTCGGCCAGTGCCTCTCTGATTTTCTCCATCAAATGATTATAAAAATACAAATTGTGCAGCACCGCCAAGCGCATACCCAGCATTTCACCGGCCTTCATCAAATGGCGTACATACCCTCTGGAATGGAAGCGGCAGGCCGGGCAGCCGCAGCCGGGTTCAATCGGATCCTGATCCGTCTCGTATTTTTTGTTCATAATGTTCATCACACCGTTTTGAGTAAACAAATGCCCATGCCGTGCATTACGTGCCGGCATAACACAATCGAAAAAGTCTATGCCGCGTGCTACGCTTTCAATGATATTGGCCGGCGTGCCGACGCCCATTAAATAGCGCGGTCTGTCCTCCGGCGCATGTGGCAGCACCATATCTAAAATATGATACATTTCTTCATGCGTTTCGCCCACCGCCAAACCGCCGATGGCATATCCGGGCAAATCAAGCTTTGCAATCTCCTTCATGTGTGCAACGCGAATTTCATCTTGAATACCGCCCTGATTAATACCAAACAAAAGCTGATGCGGATTGATTGCACCACCGCTTTGGTTTAATTCATGCATTTTTTCCTTGCAGCGAATCAGCCAGCGCGTTGTGCGCTGCGCGCTTTCTTCCGTCGTTTTGTAGTCCGAAAGTGCGTGAATACACTGGTCAAAGGCCATAGCGATGGTCGAACCCAAATTGGATTGAATCATCATGCTTTCCTCCGGCCCCATAAAAATACGTCGGCCGTCAATATGAGAAGCAAACGTAACACCTTCTTCGCGGATTTGATTAATCGCCGTAAGCGAAAATACCTGAAAACCGCCGCTGTCCGTTAAAATCGGCCTGTCCCAGTTCATAAATTTGTGCAGACCGCCCATAGCGCGCACCACCTCATCACCGGGGCGCAAATGCAGATGATAGGTATTGGATAGCGCCACCTGACAGCCGATTTCCTTTAAATCCTCGGCCGAAAGGGCGCCCTTAATGGCCGCCGCTGTGGCAACATTCATAAAAACCGGTGTTTGCACCTCACCGTGCACGGTATGAAATGTGCCTAAACGGGCTTTGTTCTCTTTTGCATGAATTGTTAACACGAAAAATCTCCATTCTATGTATAATCGATCACAGCCCGGGCAGGAACTGCGTCCTGCCCGGTATATAACGCCGTACGATGGGGTGTACGGCAACATAGCTGCCCCATCGCCACCATTATCCTGCTGTATTTATTCTTTCCGGCTTTCTTCAATGATTTTTTTGGCAATATGCTCCGGCGCCTGCTCGTAGGCACGGAAGGTCAGCGTATAACTGCCCCGTCCCTGCGTCATAGAGCGAAGATCCGTCGAAAACTTTGCCATTTCGGCCATGGGAACATCCGCCGTAATGGTCACACTGCCGTTATCCTGCGGATCGCTGCCCAAAACCCGGCCGCGGCGCTTATTAATGTCGCCCATCACATCACCCATATTGGCATTGGGGATGTTCACCGTCAGGGTTCCGATTGGCTCTAACAGTACGGGGGACGCCTGTGCCAAACCGGCCTTATACGCAAGGCTTGCTGCTGTTTTAAAGGCCATTTCGGAAGAATCGACGCTGTGGTACGATCCATCGTACAAGGTTGCTTTTAAGCCAACAACGGGGTATCCGGCCAAAACACCGTGCTGCATACTTTCTTTTAAGCCCTTTTCAACTGCAGGGAAGAAGTTTTTCGGCACAGCGCCGCCAAACACCTTTTCTTCAAATACCAGTTCCTCCGAATCGGTCGGCTCAAATTCAATCCAAACATGACCGTATTGCCCGTGTCCGCCGGATTGCTTTTTGTGTTTGCCCTCTGCCTTAACCGCCTTGCGGATTGTCTCGCGATACGGCACCTTAGGATCTGCCAAATCAACATCCACGCCGTATTTGGCTTTCAGCTTGCTGGTTACAACTTCAATATGCTGCTCACCGATGCCGCTGATAATCTGCTGATGTGTTTCAACGTTATTGGCAAGGCGGATGGTTTTATCCTCTTCCATCATTTTGTGCAGACCGGCGCTGATTTTTTCTTCATCGCCCTTCGCCTTCGGCATAATGGCCATCTGCGTCATCGGTTCGGGGAACGAAATACCTTCAAACAAAACGGCTTTGCCCTTTTCGCAAAGCGAATCGCCCGTCGCCGTGGCAGAAAGCTTGGGTACAGCGCCTATATCGCCGGCCTTTAAGCAGTCAATTTCAATTTGCTTTTTGCCGCGCATCATATAAAGACGGCTGATTTTTTCCTCAGCCTTTTTGCTGGCATTGTATACCGTTGCATCCTTTTTCAATGTGCCGCGATAAACACGGATAAAGGAAAGACGGCCGATAAACGGGTCGGCAATGGTCTTAAAGCACTGTGCTGCCAGGGGCGCTGCCGGATCTGCCTCAATTTCCACTGCTTCGCCGTTTTCATCCTCTGCCAATTTGACAAAAGCATCCGGCGCGGGCAAAAACTCCATAATGGCATCCAGCAAAAGACGCGTTCCCTTATTTTTGGCTGCACTGCCGCACAAAACCGGTACAATATCACGGTTGACCGTGCCGCGTTTTAAGCCTGTATGTATTTCTTCAGCGGTAAATTCCTCGCCTTCAAAATATTTATTCATTAAGGCTTCATTCGTCTCGGCAACCGCTTCCATAATCATATCCCGAACCGGCTGAATTTCATCCTCCATGCCGTCCGGCACGGGGCCGTCAACAACCTTGTCCCCATCCCACCGACGGGAGGACATATCCACAACGTTAACAAAGCCATCCACGTGTTCATCCTTTTTAATCGGCACCAAAAACGGCGCGATTTTTTTGCCGAACACATCCTTTAATTCATTTAAAACCTTATGATAATCGGCTTTTTCATCATCCAGCTTGTTAATAAAAATCACAAGCGGTATGCCCTGCTTTTCGCACAGTGCCCATGCCTTTTCCGCACCCACACTAACGCCGGATTTACCGCTGACTACCAGCAGCGCACAATCGGCCGCCGAAGCTGCCTCGGCCTGCTCGCCGACAAAGTCAAAATAACCGGGTGTGTCAAGCAGGTTGATTTTACCGCCGTTCCATTCCAAAGGCAAAACGGAGGTACTGATGGAGCACAGCCGCTTAATTTCTTCCGCATCATAGTCACTGACCGTATTGCCTGCGGACGTGGTACCCAAACGCTCGGTCGCGCCTGCACAGTACAAAAGCGCCTCTGCCAGCGAGGTTTTACCTGCACGCCCGTGGCCTAACAACACAACATTTCTGAGTTTTGCTACCGGATAGTCTTTCATTCGATTTCCCTCCATGTTCTTATGCTACAGCATATAAATTTATTCCATGCTAACTTGCAAGCAAATTAACAAAGTATATCAAAGAATAACCAAGGAGCGCCGCCTTCGGCGGCGTAGAAATACACGAAAACAGTAAAGCCGTATGAAATTGTCACATACCCCAATTAAGCAGGGTTCTTTTACATATATACCACCCAAGTGCCTGTTTTAATCAGGTTTGGAAAAATTATTTTGTATCTTTTGCAATAAAATGTCCCTTTTGTTCTGCTCCGGATGAGCCAACACCAGTCCCAGCGCCAAATTAAGCGCTTCCCCAACGGTTTTGCCCCGATAGCCGAGAGCCGTTAAGTCCCGTCCGTTCACAGCCAAATCAGAAAGAGAAAGTGCATCGCCGTCTTCCAGAATTTCTCGATACAGTGCTTCTATACGGTCGTATTCCTGCTGCCTCGCCTCCAAAAAAACAGGATTTTGACCGTAGCTGTCGGCGCGCTTTAATAAGAGCAAATCCAAAAACAAATCCTTGCCGAGTTTGTTCATAGCCCGTCTGACCGCCGCTTTGGTTGCGGCAATCGGCCTGTCATGCCAGCGCACCAGCTGCACTACGGTATCTTTGGTGTGATTATCCAGCCGCAAACGCGTCAGCACCTCTTCGGCCAGTTCTGCGCTGCGCACATCGTGTCCGTAAAAATGGGTAATACCGTCCGTGTCCCAAAAAATTTTATCCGGCTTGCCGATATCGTGCAATAGTGCAGCCAACCGCAGCGGCGCCGTAGGCGGAATGTTGCGCGTTACTTCAACAATATGCCGTCCCACGTTAAAAACATGATATTTAATATGCTGCGGCGTGTCAAAACAACAGTCAACTTCCGGCAAAACATGCGCCAAAAGACCGGTTTCACGCATAATGCAAATCGCCTCCGGCCGGGGGGAAACCAGCAGCTTTAACAGTTCATCGCGAATCCGTTCCGCGCTGACAGCCGAAATTAAGGCGCTCTGCTCGCGGATCGCCGCCAGTGCCGCATCATCAACCGCAAAACCCGTCTGCGCAGCAAACCGCACCGCGCGCATCATGCGAAGCGCATCCTCGTCAAAACGCTTTGCCGCCTCACCCACACAGCGAATGATACCGGCCTGTATATCCTTCTGTCCGTCAAACGGGTCGATTAGGCCTGTTTGCGGATGATATGCCATGGCATTCATGGTAAAATCGCGGCGTGCCAAATCAGCCGTTACATCAGCGGTAAAACTCACGTTTTCCGGGCAGCGGTGATTTTCGTATGCACCGTCCAAGCGGAAGGTTGTCACCTCAAACGCGTCTCCCTCCTCAAGCACCGTCACCGTGCCGTGCTTAAGCCCGGTCGGTACGGTTTTATCAAACAACTCCATAACGGCTTCGGGGTGTGCCGCCGTGGTGATGTCCCAATCCGAAGGGGTTTTGCCGCAAAGCATATCGCGCACACAGCCGCCGACAATGTAGGCGGCATAGCCATGCTCCCAAAGTGTGTTGACTATATATAAAACTTTTTTCGGCAGTGTAAATTGCATAAGCTCTCTCCTTTCTTACATTATAATTTTTTTTAGGAATCATGTCAATAGCTTTGCGGATTTTAAAGCAATTTCTGTTGCATTTTAACAAAAGAAAATATTAACTTTTGGTGAAAAAATGCGCGGATAGCGAATATATAAAAAAGTTGGGCTGTAAAAAACATAGTTTTTCACAGCCCCTTTTGCGTTACAATTTTTGGTAGCTTTTTCTTCCTGTTTGGTCTGTTGTTTCGCGATACACCTGTCCGTGGCCGACGTGGTTTTGATCTGCCAATGCCAGCATGGGCGAAAGCAAATCCATATCGAACCGCAGGGAATAGGTACAGCCGTTTTGACTTATGCTTTTGGGCGTTTGCGTGAGTATAACACCCTGCAAGCGTTCTCTGGCGGCCAGCCGTTTAAGTCTGTTTGCCGACGTTGAGGAAGAAAAGGCAATCAGTGCAGTTCCCATATCCTTCTCCTGTTCCGGCGCGGCGCGCCTTCTTTAATTGCTGCAAGACCGCAAGCCGCATGGCGGCCTGCGGTCTATACTACAGTATATTCATTATTTTCGGTTTTGCGCATCAAATTCAGCCGATACCGCTTGCAATTTTGCGGCAAATATGCCATAATACAAATAAGACAATAATTTTTGGGAGGAAAACACAATGATTAAAGGCTTTAAAATGAAACTGTTTGAAGGTATGGCCGCAGAATATGAAAAACGTCATAATGCCCTTTGGCCCGAAATGAAGGAAATGATTCATGAATACGGCGGCAAAAATTATTCTATTTTCTTAGATACAGAAACCAACACCCTCTTTGGCTATATTGAAATCGAAAGCGAAGAACGCTGGGCTGCTTCGGCCGATACCGAAATTTGCAGAAAATGGTGGCATTTTATGGCCGATATTATGGAAACCAATCCGGATGAAAGCCCCGTGTCCGTTGATTTACACCCCGTATTTCATTTGGATTAACAAACGCAAAATCCCGATGGCAGAAGCAGAGGTTCGACCATCGGGATTTTATGCACGGCGCTCACAGCGCCGACGCATTCATGATAGGAGCGGTTTTTGCGGTACACACCCGTGAAAACCGCATTTTTTAGTCAGAGGGAAACCCTCTTTGGCTACGATAGTTACCAAATTTTTTCTAACCGCAGCTTTTTTTTATATTCTTGTACTTCTTCTGCCGTGCACACCTCCGTACCGGGCTTAGAAGCCGTCATGGTTCCTGCTGCCGTGGCCAGACGCGCAAGTTCTGAAAGAGACAGGCCGCGTTCCAAACCGTACGCCGTCAGCGCGGTCATAGAATCCCCTGCGCCGACTGTGCTTTGGCACGAAACAGGCGCCAGGTGCACACGCCACGCTTCGTCATTTTGCAAAAAGGCCGCACCGTCACTGCCCATAGAAAGAACAATCAGCCCCACGCCCGAATCAAGCAGCTTGCAGCAATAGGCATACATAGCCGCGTCATCATCAAATGCGCCGCCGTGCAGCTGCTCCAACTCAAACCGATTGGGCTTAATGGCGTAAGGCTTGGCCGAAAGCCCGGCTGCAAGCCTGTCTCCGTCCGCATCCAAAATGGTTTTGACCCGATATTGACGGGCAAGCTCCGTCAGGCGGCCGTAAAAACCGGCCGTCACTCCTGTGGGGCAGCTTCCGGCCAGCACCAAGGCAGAGGCATTTTGCAGTTTTTCCTCCAATTTCGCGGTAAATTCCCGTATGTTCGGCTCTTCCACCGCAAAACCCGGTTCATTCACTTCGGTAACCTGCTGCTTTGCGCGGTCAAATAATTTATAATTGGTACGCGTGTTGCCCTCTGTTACGCAAAAGTCGTGCGCAATGCCGCGATTTTCAAGCTCCTCTAAAATCGGTCGGCTGCCGTTTTGCCCCAAAAAGCCGAGCGCCAGCGGCCGACTGCCGAAACGCGCCAAAACCTTGGCCACGTTAATGCCCTTGCCGCCTGCGTCTGTCCGCACGGCTTCGGCACGGTTCAGGCCGCCCTCACAAAAGCCGTTAAGCGTTATGGTTTTATCCAAACACGGATTCAGCGTAACCGTGATAATTGTTTTTTGCATGCCGCCTCTTCCTTTCCCGTTGTTTTCTGCAGCCGACAATTAAATAATGTTAACCTGACACATTTTCATGGTTTCCAGCGCAGCGGTGTGCGTTTGCGGCGTAACACCGGCACAGCAGGCGGCATCCACCGTCACCTCTGCATGCGGACACTGCGCCTTAATCAAAAGCGCGTTGGATATAACACAAATATCCGTGCACAGGCCAATCAGCTCCACCGATTCAAAATTAAATTCGTCCCAATGCGGCCAGCCAAAGGTCGGCTTATCTATAATGCGGCTGTCCGGCACATACAGCCCTTCCGCTATCTCCCAGCCTTTGGTTCCCTGCACACAATGCATTACCGGCAGCTTTTGCCCCTCCGGCGTCTGCAAATAATCGGCTCCGTGCGTGTCACGCGTGTAAATAATCTCGTCACCGCGCGACCGGTATGCTTCAATTTTGCGTTTCACCGCAGGCAAAATGGCTACGGCCTCTTTTGTGCCCAGCGCCATGTCGATAAAATCATTCTGCATATCAATCACAAGCAAGGTTCGTTTCATCCGTATCGCTCTCCTTCTGTTTGTCTTACATAGGCTCAAGTGATGGTATCTGAACCCAACATGCCTGTCATTTGAAAAAATTAAAGCCTTGCCGGCTTGTCGTCCACGCAAGGCACCAGCCTTGCTTCGTCCTCCGTACAAAAAATGCAAATAATTTTTCTAAATGGAAGGTCGAAGAGTTTAAATAGAGAAAATTTATTAAAAGACAAGGCAAAAAGCAGAGGTCATACCGGCGTATAGCGCTGCTTTTTAACACGGTATTTTAAGAAATTAGCCTATTTAAGCCATGTCGGATTTGATTCCCTAATGCCTAATCATATCATAAAAGCCGTATAATGTCAACGATTGTCACACGTGTATTACACACGCGTTTTACCGTAGCTGATACAGTATTGCACAATTTTATTAAACATATAAAAAAGTTTTGACTTTTGCAGCAAAAAAAGGTATAATAAGAACGTATGTTTGATTGAATTTTTTTGTTGAGATACAAAGGAGCTTAAACCCATGCCAAAGGATCAGATTTATGTGAAAGGTGCCAAAGAGCACAATTTGAAAAATATTGACGTTACCATTCCGCGTGACAAGCTGGTTGTTTTTACCGGCCTTTCCGGCTCCGGTAAATCCTCCCTGGCGTTTGATACCATATATGCCGAGGGACAGCGCCGCTATGTGGAATCGCTTTCCTCCTACGCACGTCAGTTTTTGGGGCAAATGGAAAAGCCGGATGTAGAACTGATTGACGGCCTTTCCCCGGCCATCAGCATTGACCAGAAAACCACCAGTAAAAATCCGCGTTCCACTGTGGGTACGGTAACGGAGATTTACGACTATCTGCGCCTTTTATATGCGCGTGTGGGTATTCCACACTGCCCAAAATGCGGCAAAGAAATTAAAAAGCAAACCATTGACCAAATTGTGGATCAGGTGCTTGCCCTTCCCGATGGCACAAAATTTCAGGTGTTGGCGCCCGTCATCCGCGGCAAAAAGGGCGAACATCAAAAACTGTTTGAAGATACAAAGCGCAGCGGTTATGTACGCGTTAAGGTCGATGGCATTATTTACGATTTGTCCGAAACCATCCGGCCGGAAAAGAACAAAAAACACGATATTTCGGTCGTGATTGACCGTTTGGTGGCCGGCGGTGACCACAAAAAACGTTTGGCCGATTCGATTGAAACCGCCCTGGGGCTTGCCTCCGGATTGGTTGTGATTGATGTCATCGGCGGCGAAGAAATTCTTTTCAGTGAAAATTACGCCTGCCCGGATTGCGGCATCAGCATGGAAGCCTTAGCGCCGCGCATGTTTTCGTTTAACAGCCCGTTTGGCGCGTGCCCGCACTGCGCCGGCTTGGGCACGCAAATGAAAATATCGCCCGAACTGGTGGTTGATTTTAAAAAATCCTTAAACAAAGGCGCCGTAATGGCGATGGGCTGGGGAAACGCCGATAACTCCGAAAGCGTCTCTTATATGTACTTTACGGCGCTGGCTAAGCATTACGGGTTTTCTCTTGACACACCGCTGTGCGATTTACCCAATGAAATCGTTGATATTTTGCTGTACGGCACGAAGGGCGAAAAGCTTGACTTATCGTATGAGCGTTCTTACGGAAACGCCCATTACAAGGCTGCATTTGAGGGCATTATTAACAATTTGGAACGCCGCTATAATGAAACAAGCAGCGAGTTTATGAAGGCCGAATATGAAAAACTGATGAGCTTTACGCGCTGCCCCGTTTGCCATGGCAAGCGCTTAAAGCCCGAACCGCTGGCCGTTACCGTCGGCGGCTTGAACATTTGGGAACTGACGCAACTTTCGGTTTTGGACTGCCGCCGCTTTTTTGCGGATTTAACTCTCTCGGAGCGCGACATGGCGATTGCGCGGCTGATTTTAAAGGAAATTAATGAGCGGCTGGGCTTTTTGGCCGATGTCGGGCTTGGCTATTTAACGCTGGCGCGCTCAGCCGGGACGCTCTCCGGCGGTGAAGCGCAGCGCATCCGTTTGGCTACGCAAATCGGCTCCAGCTTAATGGGTGTTTTGTATATTTTGGATGAACCGTCCATCGGTCTGCACCAACGTGATAACGATAAGCTTTTGGCCACCTTAAAGCGCCTGCGTGATTTGGGTAACACGCTGATTGTGGTTGAACACGATGCCGACACGATGTTTGCCGCCGACTACATTGTGGACATCGGCCCCGGTGCCGGTGTGCACGGCGGTGAGGTTGTGGCAACCGGCACTGTTGATGAAATTATGAAGAGCGAAAACTCGATTACGGGACAATATTTAAGCGGCCGAAAACAAATCCCCGTTCCCGAAGAACGCCGCCGCGGCAACGGTCATATGCTGTCTGTGAAGGGCGCTTCGGAAAACAACTTAAAAAACATAAGTGTGGATATTCCGCTGGGGACATTTTGCGTGGTGACAGGTGTTTCCGGCTCCGGCAAATCATCACTTGTCAACGAGATCATTTATAAACATCTGGCAAAAGAGTTAAACCGTGCGCATGTTGTGTGCGGCAAGGCCAAAGCCATAAACGGCCTGGAGCATCTTGATAAAGTCATTAACATCGACCAGTCGCCCATCGGACGCACGCCGCGATCCAACCCGGCAACCTATACCGGCGTATTCGGCGATATCCGCGAAGTGTTTGCCTCTTCCACCGAAGCCAAAATCCGCGGCTATAAGGCCGGGCGTTTCAGCTTTAATGTAAAAGGCGGCCGATGTGAGGCCTGCAGCGGCGACGGTATTATTAAAATAGAAATGCACTTTCTGCCGGATATTTACGTACCTTGTGAGGTTTGTAAAGGAAAACGTTATAATCGCGAGACGCTGGACGTAAAATATAAAGGTAAAAACATTTATGAAGTGCTGGAAATGACGGCCGAGGAAGGCCTGGAATTTTTTAAGCACCTGCCTAAAATTAAGCGCAAGCTGCAAACCCTGTGTGATGTCGGGCTTTCGTATATCAAAATCGGTCAGCCCTCCACCCAGCTTTCCGGCGGCGAGGCACAGCGCGTTAAGCTGGCTACCGAGTTGGCGCGGCGCGGCACGGGTAAAACCATTTATATTTTAGACGAACCGACAACCGGTCTGCACACGGCCGATGTGCATCAGTTGCTGTTAGTTTTGCAGCGGCTTGTGGATGCAGGCAACACCGTGCTTGTGATTGAGCATAATTTAGATGTCATCAAATCGGCCGATTATATTATCGACTTAGGCCCCGAAGGCGGCGATGCGGGCGGCACCGTTGTAGCAACCGGCACTCCCGAAGAAATTTGCGCCTGCCCCGATTCATACACGGGCATATATTTAAAGCGCGAATTGGAAAAAGCCAAGCAGTTAGGAGAATGACCATGCGAAAAAAAGAACAGCCGATGCCCTACATCAGCTGCATTATAGCAGCTGCCGGACGTGGCAGCCGCATGCAGACGGATGTGAACAAAATCTTTTTGGAATTTGCCGGTATGCCCGTTTTGGCACACACGCTTTTGGCCTTCGAGCGGCACCCGGCCATACGCGAAATTGTGATTGTTACAAGCGAATGTGATTTGCTCGGCTGTAAGGATATTGCCGAAGAATTTGGCATCTCCAAGCTTAAAACCATCACGCTGGGCGGTGCCGAGCGGCAAGATTCCGTCCGTCATGCCCTGCGCGAGGTATCCGCACAAGCAGACCTTGTGCTGATCCACGATGCCGCGCGTCCGCTTGTGACGGGGCAAATCATTCAAAATGTAATAGACGGCGTGCTGGCGCACGGTGCGGCAGCCGCCGGTGTTCCCTGTAAAAACACCTTAAAGCTTGCCGATGATTCGGGCATGATTGTAGAAACGCCAGACCGCAGTCATATGTTTGAAATTCAAACGCCGCAGGGCTTTACAAAAGAGCTGATTTGCCGCGCACATGAATCTGCCGAAGCCGAACAAATCCTCGGCACGGATGATTGTTATTTGGCAGAGCGTTTGGGTGCACCCGTGCAGATTACCGAAAGCAGCTACGCCAATATTAAAATTACCACACCGGAGGATTTACCCTTGGCCGAGCAGTTGTTTAACATGCAGGCCGAATCGGAATAGAAATATGATAGAAAAAGGAGATTGCATATGTCTGACTTACGAATCGGGCACGGCTATGACGCACACCGTTTTGTGTCCGGCCGACCCTTGATTTTGGGCGGCGTCACCGTGCCGCACACCGAAGGATTGTTAGGCCATTCGGACGCCGACGTGCTGCTGCACGCCCTGATGGACGCCATGCTGGGCGCCGCAGCACTGGGTGACATCGGCAAGCATTTTCCCGATACGGATGAAGCCTATCGCGGTGCCGACAGCATGCAGCTGCTTGCCCGTGTGAATGAGCTTTTGCACCAAAAGGGCTATGCCCTTTCCAACGCCGATGTGACGGTTATTGCGCAAGCCCCCAAATTGGCTTGTTATCTGCCTGCCATGCGCGAGGGGATTGCCCGAACACTCGGCGTTTCGGTCGATGCTGTTTCGATAAAAGCAACAACGACCGAAAAAATGGGCTTTGAAGGCCGCATGGAGGGCATTAGCTGTCACGCTGTTTGTTTGCTGAAAAATTTGCTCTAGTTCTTGCTATTTATTGATATTTTTGGTATAATATGTACAAGCGGCCGCTTGCAAAGCAAGACGGCTTGCCGCAGCGCATTGTTTAGGTAAAGGAGGAAGCCTGTGTTTACACGTATGAAAGACGATATTAAAGCCATACGGGAACGTGACCCGGCCGCGCGCAACAGCTTCGAGGTCTTTTTTATGTATTCCGGCTTTCACGCGGTTTGCTGGCATCGCCTGGCACACCGTCTCTATAAGCATAAACGCTTCGGTTTGGCTCGCTTTATTTCGCAAATGACCCGATTCTTTACCGGAATTGAAATTCATCCCGGTGCCACCATCGGCCGCGGCCTGTTTATCGATCACGGCATGGGCGTTGTTATTGGCGAAACAACCGAGATTGGCGATAACTGTACGCTGTATCAGGGCGTAACCCTGGGCGGCACGGGTAAGGAAACCGGCAAGCGTCACCCCACTCTGGGCAACAACGTTATGGTAGGCAGCGGCGCAAAGGTGCTCGGCCCTTTTCGCGTGGGGGATCATTCCAAAATCGCCGCCGGTGCCGTGGTACTGAGCGAAGTGCCGCCAAACTCCACCTGCGTCGGCGTACCGGCACGCATTGTAAAAATTAACGACCGGCGCGTCAACCAGCTCGACCAAATTCACATTCCCGACCCTGTATCACAGGAGTTGTGCCGCTTGCAGGCACGACTGGATAAGCTGGAAAAACGCCTGAAGGAAGCAGGCATCGACCCGAAGGATTCCCTCGGTTCTGCCGACACTTCGGATACATAATATGATTATTTTCTGTACAATGCCTTGTACAGCAGTATAAAAGGATGGGTTTTCTATGAAGATTTACAACACCATGACAAGAAAAAAGGAAGAATTTGTACCGCTGGTGCCCGGCGAAGTGAAAATGTATTCCTGCGGTCCAACCGTGTATAATTATTTTCATATCGGTAATGCCAGACCCTTTATTATTTTTGATACGCTGCGCCGCTATTTGGAATATCGCGGTTATCAGGTGAAGTTTGTGCAAAACTTTACGGATATTGACGATAAAATGATTAAAAACGCCAACGAACAGGGCATTACCGTCCGTGAGTTGGCCGACCGTTTTATTGCGGAATATTTTAAGGATGCAAAGGGGCTTTCCATTCGCGAAGCCACCGTGCACCCCCGTGCAACGGAAAATATTGACGCCATCATCAATACCATCAGTACCTTAATTGACAAAGGCTTTGCTTACGAAGCCGATGGTGACGTTTATTTTGAAACACAGCGTTTTGCCGAATACGGCAAGCTTTCCGGCCAGCCGCTGGAGGAGTTGGCCGCCGGTGCGCGTATTAACGTGGACGAGCGCAAGCGCAACCCGATGGATTTTGCACTTTGGAAAAAGAAAAAAGAAGGCGAGCCATTCTGGGAAAGTCCCTGGGGCGAAGGCCGTCCCGGCTGGCACATTGAATGCTCTGCCATGGTAAACCGCTATTTGGGCGAAACCATCGATATTCATTCCGGCGGACAGGATTTAATCTTCCCCCACCACGAAAACGAGATTGCACAAAGCGAATGTGCAACCGGCAAGCCGTTTGCGCGTTACTGGATGCATAACGGCTACATTAACGTCAATAACGAAAAAATGGCTAAGAGTAAAGGAAACTTCTTTACCGTGCGCGATGTTGCGCAAAAATATGATTACGAAGTCATCCGCTTTTTCATGCTCAGCGCACATTATCGCAGCGCCATTAATTTTGCGGATGAACTGTTAAAGCAATCCGAAGCCGGTTTGGAACGCTTGTATACCTGCCTGTATAATTTGGAATTTTTACAGGCCAAGGCACAAAAAAAGCCGCTTTCGGCCGAGGACGAAGCCGTACTTGCCAAGCTGTCGGACTTTTCCGATCAATTTTGCGCCGCTATGGATGATGACTTAAACACGGCCGATGCCATTTCAGCTCTGTTTGATTTGGCGCGGTTTTTAAATACAAACATCACGGCCGAAAGTCCGCTTGCTTTGTTCGAAGCCTCTATCGCTAAAATGCATGAGTTGGGCGATGTACTGGGTATTTTATACAAAAAGCAGGAGGATTCCGTCAGCCCGGAGATAAAAGCCTTGCTGGAAAAGCGCAAGGCGGCTCGTCAAAATAAGGACTGGGCGCTTTCCGATCAATTGCGTGACGAATTAAAAGCCTTGGGCGTTGAGGTGCTTGATACACGCCAAGGCATGAAATTAAACATAAAGAGGCATACCGATGCTTAACGCATCACTGCCACTCACACCACAAACCGCCAGAGGCTATTCTCCTCTGGCGCTGGCCTTTGTGGGCGACAGTATTTATGAGGCCTTTATCAGAACCAAGCTGCTTTTGGCAGCCAATCAATCGGCTGCAAAGCTGCACCGCACCGCGGTGTCCTTTGTTCGTGCCGGTGCGCAGGCGCTTGCCATGCAAGCTCTTTTGCCGCTTTTAACAGAGGAAGAGGCAGATATATACAAACGCGGACGCAATGCACATTCCCACACTGTTCCCAAAAATGCGGATGTGACGGAATACCGCGCCGCAACAGGCTTTGAAGCCCTTGTCGGCTATCTGTATCTTTCCGGCCAAACCGATCGGCTGACCCATGTGATGGAGCAGGCGTACGATGTGATACACGCCGCCCGAACGGCCGGACTTTAGAAAAATAACTCCTATAGCATAAAATGTTTCATGCATGCATGATATAAACAGACAATGCTATACATAACAAATTTTGCAGTTTTTCTTCGCATACTGTAAAAAATTCTCATTTTTTTGAGGTTTTTACACATTTTTTTGCAATTAGGAGTGATTTTTTTGAAAAAAGTATTGGGTATTTGTAAAATTTATGGTATAATTACACTTGGAGCATTGATTGCCGCATTGGGTGTCAGCTTGTTTTTAACCCCGGTGCACATGGTAGCCGGCGGCCTGTCGGGTATCGGTATTATTGTAAACAGTATAACGGGCTTCCCTGTCGGTACTTTTATGCTGATACTGAACATCCCGCTGTTTTTAGTCGGCTTTAAATCGCTGGGGACAAGCTTTCTGCTGCGCTCGATTTACGGTGCACTGATGTTTTCGCTTTTAACGGATGCAACCGCTCTGCTGCCGCAGATTACGGATAACTTAATGCTGTGCGCGCTGTTCGGCGGCGGTCTTTTGGGCATTGGCATGGGCATTATTTTTCTGCTGGGCGGCACAACGGGCGGTACCGATATTTTAGCACAGCTGATACACAAGCCGTTTCGCTTTTTGGATGTCGGCAAGTGGTGTACGGTGCTTGACGGCATTATTATTTTGGCGTCGGCCTTTCTGTTCCAAAATTGGGAGGCCTGCCTGTACGGCATAATCGCAGCTATTGTTAACGGCATTTTGGTGGATATGATGATTCAGGGCGCTAATTTTGCCAAGGTCGTGTACGTCATTTCGCCCAAGGCCGAAGCCATTGCAGCCGATGTGATGAACACGCTGGAGCGCGGCGCAACTGCGCTGTACTGTAAAAAAATGTACAGCGGAACAGACGGACTGATGCTGATGTGTGTCATCAAAAACCGCGAAATTCCGCGTTTTGAACGTATTGCGCTTTCTCATGATGAAAACGCGTTTATTATCTTTACCGGAGCACGTTCCGTATCCGGCGAAGGTTTTAAAATATATCCCATAAATTAACTTTTGAAAGGGGCGAAAAAAGTGGATAAGAAAAGAGTCAGAGAGTTGAAGATTATTGCGAACAAAATCCGCAAGGATGCTCTCACGGCTGTATACAACGCTTCCTCCGGCCATCCGGGAGGTTCTTTATCCATTGCGGACGTATTGTCCGTATTGTATTTTGAGGTCATGAATATTGACCCGAAAAATCCGAAATGTGCAGATCGCGACCGTTTTGTACTGTCTAAGGGGCATTGTGCACCTGCGCTGTACGGTGCACTGGCTGAGCGCGGTTATTTCCCGGTTGCCGATTGTGCAACCTTCCGTAAGGCAGACAGCTATTTGCAGGGGCATCCCGATATGAAGGGCGTACCCGGCGTCGATATGTCGACCGGCTCTTTAGGGCAGGGTATTTGTGCCGCAAACGGCATGGCGCTGGCCGGCAAAATCGACCATAAGGATTATCGCGTTTACGCTGTTTTAGGCGACGGCGAGCTGGAAGAAGGTCAGGTTTGGGAGGCAGCTATGTTTGCCGCTCATTATAAGCTGGACAACCTGACTGCCTTTGTTGACTACAACGGTCTGCAAATCGACGGTGACATTTCCAAGGTTATGTCTCCCCTGCCGATTGATGAAAAGTTTAAAGCCTTTAACTGGCATGTCATCGTAACCGATGCGCATGACCCCGAAAAGCTTTTAGATGCAATTAACGAAGCCAAGAGTGTTAAGGGACAGCCCACCGTTGTGATTATGAAGAGCATTAAGGGTAAGGGCGTTTCCTTTATGGAAAATCAGGCCTCGTGGCACGGTACCGCTCCGAACGAGGAGCAGTACAACCAAGCCATTGCTGAGCTTGATGCACAGATTAAAGAATTGGAGGTAGAAGCCTGATGGGTAAAATTGCAACCAGAGAAGCATACGGACAGGCTTTGGCGGAATTTGGCGAAAAATATGATTTAATCGTATTGGATGCCGACCTCTCCAAATCCACAAAAACCGATACGTTTAAAAAGAAGTTCCCCGACCGTTTCTTTAATGCCGGCATTGCAGAAGCCAGCATGATGAGTACGGCGGCAGGCCTTGCAACCTGCGGTAAAATTGTGTTTGCAAGCTCTTTTGCCATGTTTGCGGCAGGCCGTGCCTTTGAGCAGGTAAGAAACTCGATTGCGTATCCCAACTTAAATGTTAAAATCGGCGCAACACATGCCGGTATTTCCGTCGGTGAGGACGGCGCAACGCATCAGTGCCTGGAGGACATCGGCATTATGCGCACCATCCCCAACATGACCATTATTAACCCGGCCGATGCAACCGAATCCATTTTGGCGGTTGAAGCAGCCATCAAGCATCAGGGACCCGTATATCTCCGTTTCGGCCGTTTGGCTGTACCGGAGCTGTTTGACCGTGCTACATATAAGTTTGAACTGGGCAAAGGCGTTGAACTGGAGCCCGGTACAGATGCAACCATCGTAGCCACCGGTTTAATGGTGCCCGAAGCTTTAGAGGCTAAAAAGATTTTGGCCGAATCCGGCATTAATGCCCGTGTGATTAACATCCACACCATTAAGCCGATTGATAAGGACATTTTAATTAAGGCCGCCGCTGAAACAGGCGCCATTGTAACAGCCGAGGAGCATAACGTAATCGGCGGTTTGGGCAGCGCCGTTGCCGAAGTTGTTTGCGAAAACTGCCCCGTTCCCATGCGCCGCGTAGGCACACAGGATAAGTTCGGTAAATCCGGCAAACCCGCTATTCTGCTGGAAGAATACGGTTTAACCGCCAAGAACATTGCCGAACAGGTAAAGGCTGTTATTAAATTAAAGAAATAACAGCTTGACATTCGGGACGTCAAAAGCCGACCCCCAAGGTCAATAAAAAAACAGGCTTGCTGCTTGTGTTTCTCACTTGCAGCAAGCCTGTTTTTTAAGTCTGAATTTTATCCCTCAATTGCCCCGACAATTTCATCGGCACACACAACATAGTCATCACCTTGTTTTGCAAAATGAATGATCTCATCCATGGATGTGCGTTCTCCCGTGCTGTCCGTTTGGTAATATGTGATATAAGCCGCATCGTCCTGTAACAAAATATCGTACGATACCGTCCACGGACTGGATACGCCAATCACATAATGATCCTTGCCGTAAACCGCCTCATGCTCCTCCGTAAAGGCCTTTTGCAGTGCTTCGCTCATCATGTCATAACGCGGTTTGCCGTCACGGGTTTTTAAGGCCTCTGCCCAGGTTTGCGCCAACTGCACTTTTTGCTTCATGGCTTCATCCTGATTCAAAACAACGGAAGCACCGTTCGTTATGGCTGTTTCGCGATTTAAGGCAGAAAACAGTTCATAGGGAATATAGGTTTTGCTATCCACCAAAATCGGCGCCGATGCCAGTTCAATTTTATTGTGCAGCTGCACATTAATATTATAGTTGTTTGTATCGGCCTCGTTCTCCATCGTTATTTTGGTCACTTCCGCTTCCTTTGAATCAATTGCAAGCCGAATGGTTACATGTATGGTTTGTTCACGCGAGCTGACATAGCTGCTTTTCAGTTCAATACTCCTGTCCGCATTCCAAATGATGTCCGTCGTGCGCGGTGACAAAGCATTTAAAAGGCTGCGCAGCGGCAAATAAATTGTGTCGTTCTGAATCAGCGGTGCTTCCGCAATGGCAACAGTTTCGCCGCCCGAAAGAAGTGTTGCCGTGTCCCCGGCCTTAAGTGAAATTGATGGCTGTACCGCCGCTGCCGCTTGCGTGGCGGCTAAAATGCCCGTAAGCACAAAGGCCGCCGCCATCATGCGCTTACTTGTTCGTTTGTTTTTCATGAACGTCTCCTCCCTTTGCTGAATTTATATATTGTCTTTTTTCTTTTAGTATATGCTGTTATCTACCTTAATTTTACCGATTGCGGCGACAATTGTCAACAACATTTTTCTTACAAAAGAATAAAATCTTTATTAAGAAATGTAACGTTTTTTTCACAGTTTTGCTTAAGACGCTCGCACATGCTTGTATTATGCACACCTTATTTTGTGCGATGCGCTTCCAGCAGCTTTAAAAACTTTTTATCCGATAAAATTTCGTTTGTCTGATACACGCCATGATAAAACAGCGCATACGTTGTAACGGGCGACGGTGCGTTTTGTGCCTGCTCCCTCGTTTCAATATGGATCGACCGGAACAAAACGCCCTGTTCCTTTGCAACCTTTTCAATAACGGGCACATACTTCGCCGTAAACGGACATTGATTGGTATAATACAGCACGTAGCCCTCCCCATCAACATGCGGATGCATGGCACACGGCTTAAATGCGGGTTTGTTCGCCGCATTGCTAAACGGCAGATAGCACAGCTGAATCCCGTTATCGCTTTCATCTGCAACCGTAAAGCCCTTGGCCGCCAAAAATTTCGGATCAGCTAAAAATCCGCGTTTTTTGGCAGAGGACAAAATACACAAGCCGACTTTTCCCTTTGCCCGACTGTCCTCTATGCAGTGGTTTAATAGGTCGTTTGCGTAGCCATGCCCTTTAAAAGAGCCGGATACCCACAGGCAGTCAATATACATATAGTTCTCCGCGCAAATCGGCACCCATGCCGCTTCCGCAGGCAGATATTCAATAAAGCATTTGCCGCGCTCGGTGCTTTTATAAAACACAAGTCCCTCTTTCAGCCGCTCGGCAAGCCATCCTTTTTTAGAGCAAACCTGAATATCCTTGTTGCTCGATATGGCACAGCAGATATGCTCTTTTTCAAGATTTTCTTTTGTAACCTGTATGTATTCCATTCGCTTACCATTCCTTTCGTTTAATATTGATTATGTATGTAATCCTCACGATCCGGCACATACACAGCGCTTTTCTCCCCTTCGGCATCCCCTGTTCTCCGTTTTCGGCAATGTACCGTCATATTTCTCAACCTTTCTTGTGTTCTATATAGCCATCCATTTTGCATGATTTTGACTTTTTTCTTATAAAACCGTTTTCGTTCAAAAAACATCCGATAACACCCCTTGTTTCATGTTGACAACCCTTCGTAAAAGTGATACACTTATATAGGACTGAATTTACATACAAGCTATAAAACCATTAAACGTACAGCACAGAGGAGGACATACTCATGAAAATTGCTTTTTCAAGCCTTGGCTGTCCGGATTTTTCCTGGACGGATATGTATACCATGGCGAAGGATTTAGGATTCGACGGCATCGAAATCCGCGGTCTGGGCGCTTCGATCAACGCCGCTGCCGCACCGCCTTTTACAGACGCGCGCTTGCCCGAAACCATTAAAAAACTGCGGATGCTCCGCTTGGAAATCCCCTGCCTATCCTCTGACTGCTGCCTGAAGGACGCGGCACGCGCCGAAGCCAACAAGGCAGAATTGCTGCAATATATCACCTTGGCCGAAAAGCTGGGCACGCCTTACATCCGCGTGCTGGCCGACCGCGACGTTGCTCCCGAAGGCGAGGTGGACGATGCGGTTATCTTAACACAGCTTTTAGATTTGGCGCCGATTGCCGAAACCGCCGGCGTTACACTCTTAATCGAAACCAACGGCGTATATGCCGACACAGACCGTTTGCGCAAGCTGCTGGAGCAAATTCCGAGCGATGCTGTCGGCGCATTGTGGGACATTCACCACCCGTATCGCATTATGCACGAATCGCCCGAAAAAACCGTGCAAAATTTAGGCGCCTACATTAAATATGTACATATTAAGGATTCCGTAATGACGGACGAAGGCATCAGCTACCGCATGGTCGGCGAAGGCGATTTGCCGATTTCCGAAATGCTTTTGGCGCTTTCTTCCATTAACTATGATGGTTATGTTTCGCTCGAATGGGTAAAGCGCTGGTCACCCGAACTGGAAAACGCCGGTATTGTGTTCCCGTACTTTGTTCATTACATGAGCAAGTATACGCAAAAAGCCGTTGTGCGCCGTCCGCTTTACGATAATGCCACCGGAACAGGCCACTATGTTTGGGAAAAATACACACTGATTGACATGACCTTTCCGCAGGTGTTGGACGAGATGGTTGAAAACTTTCCCGACCAATACGCTTTTCGCTTTACAACCTTAGATTATACGCGCACTTACGCCGAATTTCGCGATGATGTTGATACCTTTGCCCGTGCGCTCATCTCCATGGGTGTAAAAAAAGGCGATAAGGTTGCCATTTGGGCCACCAACGTGCCGCAATGGTACATCACCTTTTGGGCTTCGGTTAAAATCGGTGCGGTGCTTGTTACGGTGAATACCGCTTATAAAATTCACGAGGCCGAATATCTGCTGCGCCAATCCGATACACACACTCTTGTAATGATTGATGCTTACAAGGATTCGGACTATGTCGGCATTATTAAAACGCTGTGCCCCGAACTGGCAGACCACAACCCCCAAAAGCCGCTCCACTGCCAAAAGCTTCCGTTTTTGCGCAATGTTATTACCATTGATTCCCGTCAGGATGGCTGCCTGACCTGGGACGATGCTATAGCACGCGCCGCCGAAACACCGCTTGATGTTGTGTATCAGCGCGCGGCTATGATCAACCGCCACGATGTTTGCAATATGCAGTACACCTCCGGCACGACCGGTTTTCCCAAGGGCGTTATGCTCACGCATTATAACGTTGTCAACAACGGTAAAAACATCGGTGACTGCATGGATTTATCCACGGCCGACCGCATGATGATTCAGGTGCCCATGTTCCACTGCTTCGGCATGGTACTGGCCATGACGGCATGTATGACGCACGGCGTTACCATGTCTCCGCTGCCGTACTTCCGTCCCAAACAGGCGCTTGCCTGCATCAACAAGGAAAAAATTACCTGCTTCCACGGCGTACCCACCATGTTTATTGCACTTTTAGAGCATGAGGATTTTGAAAAGACCGACTTTTCACACATGCGCACCGGCATTATGGCTGGCAGTCCCTGCCCCATCAAGGTGATGGAGGATGTTGTCAACAAAATGCATATGAGCCAAATTACCATCGTATACGGTCAAACAGAATCTTCTCCCGGCTGTACGCAAAGCCGTGTAGATGATCCGCTTGAACTGCGTGTAAATACTGTCGGCCGCAATTTGCCGGGCGTGGAATGTAAAATTGTTGACCCCGAAACAGGTGAAGATTTGCCGGATAATGTTGACGGTGAATTTGTTGCACGCGGCTACAATATTATGAAGGGCTACTATAAAATGCCTGCCGCCACAGCTGCCGTCATTGATGAAGAAGGCTGGCTGCACACGGGCGACTTGGCGCGCCGCCTCCCCGACGGGAACTATAAGATAACCGGCCGCATTAAGGATATGATTATCCGCGGCGGTGAAAACCTGTACCCGAAGGAGATTGAGGACTTTATTTACACACATCCGAAGGTAAGCGATGTACAGGTCATCGGCGTACCCGATGAGCAATACGGCGAAGAAATTTGTGCCTGCGTCATTTTAAAAGAAGGCGAAACCATGACGGAGGATGAATTAAAGGATTACGTCCGCAGTCACATGGCTAAGCACAAAACACCGCGATATGTCGATTTTGTGGATGCCTTCCCCATGAATGCTGCCGGGAAAATTTTAAAATACAAAATGCGTGAAAATGCCGTTGAACGCTTTGGCCTGCAAGATGCCAAAAACACCATAACCGCATAGGCATATGGGGTTCGGATACCATAACTTGTGCCTAACAAAAGTTTAGGGGGATTGCCGATTCAAAGGCAGTCCCCCTGCCGGTTTTTGACCGTGGATTCTTTAAAATTTGACCGTGTCGTTCGGCATAACCAGCATTGCCAGCAGATAGGCCAAAATACCCGTTCCGAAGCATGCGACCAAAATAACCCACGCAAGCCGCACCACGGTTGAGTCAATGCCAAAATACGCCGCTATGCCGCCGCATACACCGGCCAGCTTCCTGTCGGTTGATGATTTGTACAATTTTTTCATTGCAATACCTCCCGGTGGTTAACATAATCTTTTTTGTATCAATATAGTTTACATTTCAAACATTGTGCGTGAAGCTTCTTCATCCAAACCCATAATCATATTCACGGTTTTACGAATTTCCCCGGTTGCTTCATCAACCCAATCGGCATCCTCATGTAGCAGCACACTGCCGATGCCGTGCGCCAAAAATACGGCCGTAACGCGAATTTCCATTTTAGGCTGAGCGCCGTACGATACCAAAATGCGGATAATGTCTTCAATATACGGTTCAATCACTGTCAGCGTTTGTTCGCGGATAGCCCAGCGCACCGTGCGGTGCATATGGTCGGCACATTGTTCACGAAACGCATGAACCTCCCTTTTAATGTACAGAAAAAACCGCAAAAGAGCCTGATAGGGCTTGTGACGAGCCTCTTCGACAAGGGCTTCAAAATCCTTTTTGTACGGTTCAAAAAAATGCTCCAACACCTCGGTAAACAAGGCATCCTTTGTTTTAAAATAGTAGTAAAACAAGCCGATTTCTCCGCCAACCTCGCGCATAATGCCGCGGATACTCGTCCCGTCAAATCCATTTTCAAAAAACAAACGGGAAGCCACCTCAATAATCTTATTTTGCGTGCCTCCGTCATACATCGGCTTACGTGCCATTTACATCACCTGCAATTCCTGAATAGTGATTAAAAACAGTATAGCACACTCCCTTTGCTTTGTCAAGACCCATAACTGAACGACAATAAAAAAAGACCGAACGGAGTAAGTTCAGTCTTTTTTTAGGCACATAAACTCTATTTACAATCTTCCCATTTATATTCAACACCGGCATCATCAAGATAGTAGTTGTGCGTGATGGTCGCTTCAAGCACAATGACATAATGCCATGCATCCTTATAAAGATCATTAAAGGGGTTCACCTCTAAAGATTTCACGTACGAATCCATTGGTTTTCGGCCAAGAATTATATTCAAAACCTTCATAACCTCCGCACGGGTAATGGCATTTTCCGGCCGTATGCTGCCGTCCTCATAGCCGTTCAAATACCCGGCGCTGTACAGGCTCATCACATCGTTATACGCCCAATGTGACTCTTTCAAATCCGGGAAGGGGTTTTCGTCCTTCGATGTCTCAAACCCTGCCAGTCTGCGGATTAAGGCTGCAAACTCTGCTCTTGTTAAGTTATACTTTGGCTTAAATTCACCGTCCGGATAGCCGTAAACCACATCATTACTTGCCATATATTCAATATCGTGCGCAGACCAGCGGTCTACCGCCACATCCGAGAAAACGGTTCCCGTCAGTGCAAACGGCTTATCATATTCATGATTGGTCACACGGTACAAAATAGATGACATTTCTTCACGGGTAATTTGGCCGTCAGGTCGCACGCTGCCGTCCGGATAGCCGTAAATATAACGGATATGCGTCGGATGTTCGTTGCCGAAGATATCTTTTGTGTATGTCCGTGTGTTATCCACCACACGGCGACCGCCGCCACCGCCGCCGCTGCTGCCTCCGGAGCTGCTTTTCAGCATGTATATATACTTGGCCTCCGGTCCGAAAAAGCTGATGCCGTCTACCGTTTCCATATACACGGCGCGCAGTGTTGTCGGGCTGTTTAAGGTTAGAGTGTCACCCGTTTTAAATTCCTTTCTCTTTGCAGCATCCCGCGGATCCGTACCGTCCGTTGTGTAAAACAGCACATAGTCACTTCCCGGATGGGGTTTAAAAATGGTAACAGCCTTGCTTTTTTCATTAAATTGTGTCGAGGACGGTACAATCACCGGCGCATCCGGCACAATGGTATAGCTAAAGCTCGACACATCCCCTTGGTTTTTACCGTCTGCCGAAACAGCAAACGCCCGAATGACCGTGTCCTCCGTAAGATGGATCGGTTTGGTTTTGTCATACACGGGCGAAGAAAGATTCGGAGTACTGCCATCTGTTGTGTAGCGAATCACATCTTCAAAATTGCCCGTTGTTAAATATACATCTACCGTTTCGTTATACTCACCCGGATACGGAATGGCCGAAACTGCCAAGGTCGGCATTACATCAAACAGATAATCAAACGCGCTTGTCACGCTGTAAATGCCGTTCATGTAAGCCACCGCGCGGATGGTTGTGTTTTGCGTAATCTGAATCGGCCCGGTATAGGTAATACCGTGACTGCGCGGATCAGAACCGTCTGTCGTAAACAAAATAACCGCGCCCGATTTGGCCGAAGCCGTAGCAAGCGTGATCGTAAACGGCGATGTATAGCCCGGATTGTGGTCGGGCGTAGCCGTAACGGGCGCCGGCATAATATAAAGCATATACAAAGACACAGAACTAAACTCAACATCCTCGGCCGAGGTACCGCGCACGGTGACAAGGCGCACGGGTGTCGATTTGGTGATTAAAATGTCACGCGTCAGCTTGCTTAGCTTAACCCAGCCCGTTTCAGGGTCACTGCCTGCAACAGACGGGTCAATTGTCCCGACCGCCGCCGTGGGTGAAAAGGTATAATAAATTTCATAAATGTTCGAGATGTTGCCGTCATGATCCGATCGGTCTGTGCCGTAAACCGTAAACTTATTGGCATCTGTATAGTAGTAATACGGCACCTTGCTGCCATCGGCAAAAGATAAAGTCGGCGCAGGCGTTTCCTCCTCTATCGGTGTTTCCGTTTCTGTCGGCTTGGCAGTCTCGGCAGTTTGTTCCGCTGCTTCGGCTGTCACGTCCGGCTGCGCCGCTTCAATGGCCGCGGCCGCTTCTTCTGTCAAAACCATCGGGCAGAACGAAAGCAGCATAGCGACTGCAAGAAGCGCTGATACAAAACGTTTCATTTCATCCTCTTCCTTTCGTTGTTATAATTTTGTATGTTATTATTTTAAAAACAGCGTTATACAAAATCCTTTCGGAGATCATATTCATTATCTTTACAAACGGCGCACGAGCCATCCCCGGCAAACGGGGCTTTCCTCACAGCAAAGCACATTAAAACGAACGTTCGTTTTAATGTGCTTTAAAAAAATTGTGCTCTATTTTTTGTGTCGAAAATGATGTATGAACTGTTCCGTTTTCGACTTTTTGCATGTTTTTCTCAAGACATCACACAAGTAATACATTTATTGTGGCGGTAACCTGTTTTTATGAGGGCGGCTGAAATGCCGCCTTCAGTTTGCATTGTCGGTCTTGCCGATAAATCTGTAATAAATCTCAATCGGCATAACCTTTTCGCCGTTTTCGTCAATTTTTTCGTGAATAACAATTTTTTCGATAAGCCGATTTAATAAATCCGCCGTAAGCTCGGAAACAGGTGAAAACTGTTCGATGAGATTGGCAAAATCGTTTGCCGATTCCGTTTTCTGCTCCGTCATTGACATTTTTGTCTGAATTTCATTCATACGGCTTTTTAATTCCTTTTCCTCTTTTTCAAGGCTTGCGGATATTGAAGCGTAACGCTCGCCCGAAATCCGCCCGAAAACCTTATCCTCATACATAGTCTGCAAAATTTGATTTATCTCGTCAAGTCTTTGCTTGATTTTCTGCAATTCCTTTTGTGAAAACTTCCTTTCACCGTTTTCGAAATCATTCGAGCTATGTATCAGCTGTTCTACATACCTTTCCTTATCCGCTCTTGAAAGTCGGATATGGCGGTTAATATCGTCAAGCACAACACTTTTCAAATTCTCGGCGGTGACGGAATGGTTTGTACATACGCTTTTCCCACGGTGAACATACAAATTGCATTGATATTTTGCGGTATTTGTTACGCTGTTTTCCTTTTTGTAGACAAGGCTTGAGCCGCACTCTCCGCAGAATATCAGCCCACGAAAAACATTATCGGAATTGAATACATTTTGAGGTTTTTTAATCGCAATACGATTTTGCACGGTGTAAAATGTTTCCTTGTCAACAATTGGCTCGTGTGTGTTTTCAATCCGTATATGTTCGCTTTCGGGGCGCGCAATCAGCTTTTTGTCCTTAAAGGATTTTGAGGTAAATTTAAGACTTACCATATTGCCGATATACACCTCGTTTGATAAAACATCTCTGACCGTTGTCTGAAACCAGCTGTACGGATATTTTACCCTTTTGTTCTCACGCATAACACCGTCCTTATCTCGGACATAAGCGCCGGGCGTGGGGATATGCTCTTTCTTTAAGGCAGTTGCAATAGCACAGCACGATTTGCCGTTCAATGCCATTTGAAACATACGCCTAACGATTTCGGCATTCTCATCGGGAATTAGCCTATGCTTATCTTCCGGCGATTTTCTGTAACCGAACGGAGCAAACACGCCTGTAAATTCGCCTTTTAACGCTTTGGTTTTATACGAAGAACGAATTTTTCTTGAAATATCCCTTGCATACCATTCGTTGATAATATTTTTGAATGGAGCAAACTCGTTGTCACCGTTTGAACTGTCAACATTATCGTTTACGGCGATAAAACGAACATCATATTTCGGAAACATAATCTCGGTGTAATAGCCCGTTTGCAAATATTCACGACCAAGCCTTGACAGATCTTTTACAATAACCGTTGCGACATTCCCTTTTTCTATTTCGGCTATCATATCTTGAAAGCCTTTGCGTTCAAAGGTCGTGCCGCTCACTCCGTCGTCAATAAAGAAACGGCAGTTTATGTGTCCGTTCTCATTTGCGAAATGTTCAAGCATCGCCTTTTGGTTTTGTATGCTCATACTGTCGCCGCAAAAATCATCATCACGGCTTAATCTGCAATAAAGAGCCGTTATCTTGTTAAATTGCGTGTTCTTATTCATTTATTCCTTCCTTTCCGAACAGCAATTTAAGATATTGTATTCTAATTATACCGCGCCTTTGAAAATATTTCAATACAAAATCCCGAATTTCTGTTCATTGACTATCTTTTTTCAGTAGTTTATGATATAATTATAGTCAAAGAAAGAAGGAAACGCATTGAGCCGGAATT
>UQYH01000015.1 GCA_900545185.1 uncultured Eubacteriales bacterium
GACATAAAAAGACACGCAGGCTTTGTATTAAACTTGTGTGTCTTTTTTTCTTCCCTGCAAAAAATAAATTTTATGAAAAGTCCGTTTTTTTAACTTTTATGCTATAATTTATGCAACATCAACCCATACTATAATTGATTTTGGGAGGTGTGATCTTTGTTTAATACCATATTAATTATTTTACAGTTATTTTTAACAAGCGTAATGGGGATTTATTTTTTCAACATGCTTCGTGGTCAGCACACCGGGAAAAGCAGCCTGGAAAGCGATTCTATGCGCGAACTGGAAAAGCTGCGCAGGCTGAAGCAAATTAAATTAACACAGCCGCTTGCCGAAAAAACAAGACCGAGCGATTTGTCTGAGGTAATCGGCCAGGAAGAAGGTATCCGTGCGCTGCGCGCCGCGCTTTGCGGCCCCAATCCGCAGCATATTTTAATTTACGGACCGCCGGGCATCGGCAAAACAGCGGCCGCACGCGCCGTTTTAAAAGAGGCAATCGCAGCCGACGGCTCACCCTTTCGTCAGGGAGCAAAGTTTATTGAAATGGATGCAACAACACTGCGTTTTGATGAACGCGGCATTGCCGACCCGCTAATCGGCTCGGTGCACGACCCGATTTATCAGGGCGCCGGCGCTTACGGCCCGGCCGGTGTACCCCAGCCCAAGCCGGGCGCCGTGACCAAAGCGCACGGCGGCATTTTATTTTTGGATGAAATCGGCGAACTGCACCCCATTCAAATGAATAAACTGCTAAAGGTGCTGGAGGATCGGAAGGTATTTTTGGAAAGCGCCTACTATTCCAGCGGCAACCGCGACATTCCGCCGCATGTACACGAAATTTTTCAAAAAGGTCTGCCGGCCGATTTTCGCTTAATCGGCGCCACAACCCGCAACCCCGAAGATATTCCGCCTGCCCTTCGTTCGCGCTGCGTGGAAATTTTTTTCACGCCGCTTTCGGTTAAAAATCTGCGCCGTATTGCCCAAAACGCCGCACAAAAAGGCGGTTTTAAAATTGATGATGCAGGTCTTGACCTGGTTTGCCGATATGCGCAAAACGGGCGCGATGCGGTGAATATCATTCAAATTGCAGGCAGTGTTGCTTTGTTAGAAAAGCGATTCGACATCACGCCGAACGATGTTGAATGGGTGGCCGAATTTGGCCGATACACACCGCGCTATGAAAAAAAGGTGAGCGATTTTGCAAGCGTAGGCCTTGTTAACGGGCTGGCTGTATCCGGCGGCGGTCAAGGTATGGTCATTGATGTAGAGGTCAGCGCCGCTCCCTGCAAGCCGGGAAGCGGCACTCTGACCGTTACTGGCATTGTGGAAAGTCAGGAGCTGGAGGCACGCGGACAAAAGCTGGTGCGCAGCAGCTCGGCTCGCGCCTCTGTTGAAAATATGCTGACCGTTTTAAGCCGTATGTATCAAATAGACACCTCTGCTTATCATTTGCACATTAATTTTCCGGGCGGAACACCCATTGACGGCCCTTCTGCCGGAACGGCCATTTTAACCGCCGTCTACTCTGCCGTGTATTCTCTGCCTGTCAGCAGCCGCATTGCCATGACGGGTGAGATTTCCATTCACGGCAAGGTTATGCCCGTGGGCGGCGTAGCCGCAAAGGTTGCGGCGGCCGCAGAAGCCGGTGTGCACACGGTTTTCATCCCAAAGGATAACCGACAGGATGTATTTGGCTGCGAAGGTGTAACCCTGATTCCCGTTGAGCACATTCAGGATATTTTTAATGAACTATTTACAACAGAAAGCGAACCCATGCCGCTCCCGGCGGCCGCAGCGCCTGCCGGACAAACGCTGATCAGCGCCCAGAGTGCCGAGGCAGCACCGCAGCAAAAAGCACAGGCCGATATATAACCGAAGCGGTGTCAGACGACAGTCTGACACCGCTTCGGTTCTGTTTGTATTTTACAGCAATTCTTTTCCAAGTTCTGCTCCTGTTTTGGGAGAAAGGTAAGACGGCGCAACATCAAATACCGTTTTGCAGCCGGAGGTGCCTTCTTGCTTCATGCGGTATGCCGCACGTGCATAGGCCACCAGCACAGACGAAGTAAATTCGGGGTTTGAATCCAGCTTCAGCTGATATTCTATAATATGCGTATTTTCCTTTTCAAGTCCCGTTTTGCCGCTGCGAATGACAAAACCGCCATGCGGGATCCCTGCATGGTCGCGCATCAATTCTTCTTCCGTAATAAAATGAACGGTTGTGTTATAGTCCGAAAAATAGTTCGGCATGGTTTTAATTTCTTGTTCAATCCGTGCGGTATCGGCTCCGTCCTCTGCCACAACAAAGCACTCTCTTTCATGCTTTTCACGTGTGGAAAGCTTCGGATTTTGGCCGCTGCGCACCGCTTCCAGTGCTTTTTCTATGGGAATGGTATATTGCCGTGCATCACGCACGCCTTCAATGCGGCGGATGGCATCGGAATGTCCCTGGCTGACGCCCTTACCCCAAAACGTATACGATTCACCCTCCGGCAAAATAGCCTCGGCATATAAACGATTCAGCGAAAAAAGACCCGGATCCCAGCCGACAGAGATCATTGCCACATGACCGCCTTCCTTGGCCGCTTTGTCTACCGCGTCAAAATGGGACGGGATGCTTGCATGTGTGTCAAAGCTGTCTATCACATTAAAATCGCGCGCCAGCTGCGGCGTTTGTTTCGGCAAATCTGTCGCACTGCCGCCGCAGATGATTAAAACATCTATGTTTTCTTTATGATTTAAAATATCATCCAATGCATATACCTTTGCGCCGGTTTCGGTTTGTAATGTTGCCGGGTCACGACGAGTAAACACGCCGTAAAGCGCTGTGTCCGTGTTTTGCCGTATGGCGCTTTCCACACCGCGTCCCAAATTTCCGTAACCCACAATACCGATTTGAATGCTCATTGTCATCGCTCCTTTGTAAAATGCACTCTCTGCTTTATACAGCATACCAAAAGTATATCATATTGTATCATAAAACGCAAGCAAAAAAACATGTAAAAATTGTTCCCAAAAGCAGGCATATAATGCGCCTATGCCCTCCCGGCCGCAGCATTGTATAACTTGTTATTGGTTCAAATGACTTATGCTTGCTTCTTGACTTGGGCAAAGCGGCAGCATATGATGATCCGCATCCAGCAAAAATACCTTAATCGTCTCGCACCGCGAACCAAATCCAAGTTTCTCAAAAATGGTGGTATAATATTGATTGGAATCTTCCGTTGTAAGCTCTGCTTGCGCAACATCGGTCATTCTGCCATCCTCGTCATATCCGGCAATCACAATATGACCGGTCAGGCCATGTCCTTCTACACAGACAGAACACTCCGCTTGCTCCGGTGATATACTGAGTTTCGGCTTTACATTCCCCACTGCAACAGCCGCGCGGTCAGAACGCTTTATGTACCCGGCACAGGTTACCTCGCAGAAATAATATCTTGCGCTTCCGTCCGCAAGTCCTGTCGGAATGTTAAGTGTGCCGCTTGTTTCTCCCTCCATTAAAGCAGAGCCTTCCGCTTCCGAATCGACATACCACTGATATGTTACCGTCTCGTTTTCATATCCGGCAAGCTGCTGTACTTCAGCCGAAAGTGTGCCGCCTTCTGTATAGTCTGCATTTTTGAGATGCACGGATTGCGGCTGCTTTGTCAGAATAAACGGCGCAGACACGATCCGAACCTCGGACTCATACGATCTGTTGTCGTCCGCATCGACCCAGCCGTCATTTGACATAAGCGTTTTTCCTTCCTCAAGATAATGGCTTAAGGAATACTCATTGTTGTACAGTCCGTGATAGTTTCCGCTTACAAGCTTAGCAAGGTCAGAGTCAATAATTGTCTCTTGCGTAACCGTAAGATTTTCCAAGACGGCTTGGCCTGCTTCTTCACAAATATAAACAATAAAATGTAACGACCCGTTGCGAACGGTTGCAGCACTGTAAATCCACAAACCCACGTCAACCGTTTCTTCGTTTTCAAACGACATTGACTTATTGTTCAAGTCAAGCGCCACACGATCGGTTCTTATCGTAACGCCGATGTTCTCGCCGCTGTCTGCGTTTTCACCTTCAGAAAGCTTAACATCTGTTAAAAGCTTAATAACGCTGCCCTCCTCGGCTGCATCTACCGCTTCGTAAATGCTTTCATAAAAGACAGTCTCTCCCTTTTCGTTCGTAACGCACGCCTCAAATATATGGCCGCAGCTTGCGCATTTTCCGTTTTCATCAAATGAAGTATGTGCGCAATAAACGGTAAGGCTTACCCTTTCGACCGGTGCATAGCATGCCTCACCCGATGCAATGCACACATATTCGTATTGACCCGATGCCAGTCCCGTCTCAACGGTATACGTGCTTTCCGTTGCACCCTCTATGGCTTCTCCGTTCCGATACCATTGGTACGCGGCCGCATTGACGTCCGATTCAAGCCGAATCGCACCCCGATAGCCGAAATCAACCTGCTTTCTTTCCGCGGCATAGGCAAAGGGAGACTGTTCCACGCTGAACGAAGCAAGAGCGTCGCCGCCAAACACTTCGGCAATTGTGCCATTTTGCGGTGCGTTCATCCGATACGCATATCCGCCTGCAAGGAAGGAGAAAAAGTCAAGACCGGAACCGGAAATCGAATCAAACGTACCACCGCTCAATTCCAGCTTGCAATTCTTGCCGTTGACCAAGACCGCACCTTTTAATGTGCCGTTTTTCACAACCAGTGAGCTGTTTTTTCCTGCCATTTCGACCGCAGAAGCACCGCCAACAATGCTCGCTCCATCCACAACAAGCGTTGCAGCATCATCAAGACGAACCCCGGTTCGGCCTGCCGTAAGACTTACACGGTCGCTCAAAGTCAGGTTGCCGTTCAGAACATATGCGCCGTCTTTAGCTTCACCCTCTGCCGTAAGAGACCCGTTTTCAATTTTCACATCGGACAGATCCGTATTAAGCAAATACGAATCGGAATCACCGCAAGCAGCCGCAAAGCCACCCAAGTTAAACACCGCATTGGTGTTTTCCAAATCCCATTTTCCCTCTAAATTGCCAAAAAACGTAATGTTTGCATTGGTTTTGCCCGAAAGGAGAGAGACAATATCACTGATTTGTGAGTAATATCTCGGTACATCATCGCCGACCGTAACCGCTGCTGCGGAATCGTCTTGCTTAACGCTTCTCCATTCTGCCGCTTTGATGACTATATCACCCGTAATATATTGTCCGGGAATTGTAAAACGCCCCGTTTTGCTGTTATAGATAAAGCTCTTAAACTCCGTTCCGCCGATTGTAACGGTTATATCGCTTCGTTGGGGAAGATAGGTCTTTTTTCCGTTATAATCCAGAAAATATCCGATATAATTTTCCGTAAATCGGGCAGTATCTGCACCTGAAAATTGCAGACGGTAAAAGTCTTTTTTCACCAAAGCCGGCTCGTTTTCTGCCGTTACCGAAATGGTATAAGCTCCGCTTTGAATTTTGTCGCCGTTTATATGCAAAATGCCGCTTTCTTCGGAATATGTGTAATCAGTAAAGCGTTCCGCGTTACACGTTACCGAAACAGCAGAAGGATGCCCCTGCTTTGTAACCAATGTGCACTCATAATCCTCTCCGGGCACAATTAAATCGTGCCGTGCTTTTATGACCACACCCGAAAGATTAAACATCGGCTCTGTTCCTTCTGCACTCAGCGGAATAAAGGAATTGAGCTGTATATAGTCCTGATAGTTGATAAGCTCTATGCGATAGTATTGGTAAGCCTTTGCCCTATCGGCAAAGCGATATGTATATGCGTTATCACTTGTGTCCAATATAAAATCCACCGTGCCGATTGTCTCAATAGCAGTATAGTCGCTGTCACCTTCATTTTTTCCGCTTACAATCACGTATTTCGGCATGTTGTTGCCATAAACCTTAACGCTTTCGCCAAACGAAAGAATAAAACCCTCCAGTGCAATCGGGTGCGTCATGGCAAAATCTATGGCCAGTGTATACGTCTTGTCCGAATTTAAAAGAGCTGAGCCTACTAAATCGTTTTCATTTTCTTCAAACAAATTGCTGACCGAAGATGCTCCCGATACATTGCCGCGGCTGCATGAAGTCTTGATCAAATCAACTGCGCCCAAACGTTTGCTGACGCCATCCGTCACGGATGAAGCCGTCACTTGAATCCCCAAGTCCGTTTGGCAGACCGAACAGATCAGGTCGCGCGCCGAACCGTCCGCACCATCCGCATATGCAAATGTATGTCTTTCGTTTGTTTGATATTGACAGTCTTTGCATACCTTGGTATGCGTTCCGTTTTTGAGTGATGTATATACAAAGTTATGGGCTGTATTTCGCGTGGCATTGCAGTCCGCACAATAAATCGTATGCTGATTGGCGTCAATCGACGCGGCGCCGGATGTAAACGAATGTGCAGCAGTCTGAACACGTTCGCAGCCCGAACATACTCTTTCGTGGGTTTCGCCTTTGTCTGTCCATTTGCCATAGCTGTGCTTCTCTTTGGTTTCATAACCGCAAGCCTGACACCTTAGTATGTGCTCTTCCGCACCGTTATCAATAAATTCAATGCCATGTGACCATGATTCGGAATAGCCGCAATGGCCGCATGTTTGCAGATGTCCGTTTGATGTTATGGTATATTGAAAATCTCCGTGTACCTCAAGCTCTGTATATCCGCAGCCGTCTTGGCAATACTTTTCGTGCTTTGCAGAATCCGTCTTTGTATAGCTTATCCTGTGATCGCCTGCTCCGTTGTAGTCGCACTTCGCACAGGTAATTGTATGCAAGTAGGCGTCGGCGTGTACATACTTTTTGTCATGCGCTTGTATCTCGGCATACTGACAGGCCGCACACGATATCGTATGCGTATCATCATCATTTGAAGTGATGACATACGAATGATTCTCCGTATGTCCGCAGTTTTGGCAGGTTGCCGTATGTGTTCCGTCATCATTTTCCGTACGACTGTAATCATGCTGCATGCAAACCGATGCAAGATCACTGATTTTGCTGACCTTACCCTGGTTATACACCTCGCTGAATACATACATTTTACAGCTTTCTGCACTGACAGAATCGGGCAGCGTCAACGAAATATCGCTTGTACCGCCTGTTTTTTTAAATCTGCCGAAGTGTAAAATATTGTCAGAGTCACTGTCCGTTATAATAAATGTGATGTATTCATCATCGGCAACATTCCCGTCCGTGCGCTCTGCCGTGACGCGAACGGTGTAGCTTTGACCGTCAATCGACAGCGTCTCTGCCTTGATTGCACCGATACCGCTGTCCCGAACGGGTAAAATATAGCCCTGCTTCGTATCCGCATAAGCGCTTCTAAAGCTCCCTGTTTCCGAAGCAGCAAACGGCAAAAGCAGAATTTTCTCCCCAAAGGGCGTACCGACAGCCACCGCTGTTTTGGAAAGATTTATCCCCGGACGAAATGAGTAAGGTCGGCTTCTATAATTCGATAAATAGTCCACCGAAAGCTGATTGCTTGCGTTCACATAGCCTACATATGCATATTGACCGCCGGTGATACTATAACCTGTTTTTTCGGAACGCAGCGCCCACGATTTGCCGGGGTTTAAGGTAAGTAAATCGGCGTATTTCGTCACTTCATCGGCAGAAAGAAGAAATATTTTTTGGGCTGTGGTTATGGCTTCCTCCATGCCGCTGACCTCATTGATTGTGACCGGCTGCGAATCCTTTACGGTGTCTGCCAGCATGTTCTGCTCGTCATCCGTAAAAATTCCGAGAAATTGTCGACATTCTGTTGAAACGGTTGATCCGGTAGAACCTCTGTTGACAGTGCGTTCCGTGACATCCTTCGTAATGAAAAATGCACCGTCTGTATCGCCCGTACTCGATGCATCGGCATCCAGCACCAAAAATTTCTGTGGCGCAGTATAGTAAACAGTCGTATTGCTGCTGTTTACACTGTCCTTACTGCCAAAGCTTACAACATCCCCTGCCAAAAGCCCGAATTTCATCAGCGGATATTGCTGTGCATTTTCTGCCGCAAACGCTAACTGCTGCGGCAGCGCCATCAGTATCATGGCTGCCGCCATCAATGCACTCAGTAATTTTTTCCTCATATTTAACCTCCCCAACACGTATATAATGTATTGTATTTATATATCACATAAATTATATCACATAAAACAAGGTTTGTCATCATCCCAAAGTATGATGACAAACCAAAAATCATTCTCTCGTTTTCTGACCTGTATCAAATAAAGCAAAACAAGCTTAAAAGCCTTTTTCGGCCTAACTCATATTTTCATCAAACACATAACAAGCGCGTCCGTTTTCCTTGGCTTTGTATAAAAGCGTGTCTGTTTTATCCATCAGCAATGCAACATCTGCCGGGAAGGAAAACCGACAAACACCTATGCTGCAAGTCACGCTTTGCGTTTTTTCCGTTATGGCCGAGATTGCAATAAAAAACCTATCCAGCATGCTTTGTAATTCTTCTGCCGAAAGCGCCTTCTTATCAATCATCACCGCAAATTCATCGCCGCCCATGCGCCCGACAATGCCGTAGTCATAAAACATATTTTTTAAGGTCAGCGCCACTTCTTTCAGCACCGAATCACCGGCAACATGCCCCAGCGTATCGTTAATGGTTTTAAAATGGTCAACATCCAAAAGTAAAAACCATCCCTCTGTACATCTTTGCGGATCGAATGTTTGCTGTGCCCGTTCGCAGCAATTTAAAAACACACGGCGCCCCATAATGCCCGTAACCGCGTCAAGCTCACCTAAAAATCTTTTATAGCTTGTATATTGATACCCCATATTTAAAACAACAATACTGATAACATTAATAGAAAACACCGCCGCCATAAACTGAGCCTGCAGGTGAACCATATCACTTTTAATAAATGTCGATACGGGCAGATGATGCATCTCCAGCATATACGTCATGCGGTCTGCAAAATAAAGCGCCACGGCAAGCGTCATACCGAACATAAAAAGGGTAAATACAGAAACCAAAATACGTGTTCGTTTCGGATTCATATAAGGAATTTGCCCGGCACCGTCAACAGCCGTTTTAATATCTTTAATTGCTTGACTGTTATGCGCTTTCCATAAAATTTCCATCAGCAAAACGCAAAGAGCAGCCGAAAGAATGTTGCTGATGACCAAATAAGGCATGTAAAAATAGGACTGAACGGCGTAATGAAAGAAAATTTGCATGACCAGCATAACCAAAAGAGCCTGCACGGTCGGCGATACCGCAGAGATCACACCGATCCATGTTTTTTTGTGCCTCGATTTTTTAGCAGTTTGAAAGACAAGCCCTGTCAAAAGGCCGAAACCCGTTCGGGCACCGACGGAAAGAATTAAACTGCCGACAGGATTGCCGCTTAAAAACGGAGAAAACAGTTTATCGGCCTCATAAACGCCCCAAGCAGTAGACTTATACATACTGGCCAAACCGAATATAACACCCATAACGGTTGACTGCGCCGTGCCCAAAATGCAGGCTGCCACCAAAACCGGAATATAGGCAAAGGTAATGGAAATCGGCGATATATGAATATATCCGAAAAAGGTAAACGACATGATAATTTCAAATGCAACCAAAATTAAAAACACATACAAATCATATGATGAAATTCTTCGTTTTTCAGCCGTTCTCATATTTAAAAAACCCCTCCTTTGCAATACAAAGCCGTTACCCATATAGTATCATTATAACACAAATTCCTTTCTTTTTCAACACTCAATTCTCGCCGCCAGGTACAAATAAAAAGGAGCTAAAATCCAACCGGACTTTAGCTCCTTTTGGGGGTTCAACAAAATAATTTCATATACACGATCCTTTGGGCAGTACATTTTTACCAAAATGCTCTCCAAAGCGCCTCTTCAACCGTATCTGCCGTAACGGTAAAGGTTCGACCGTCCTGAACTGTCATATAGGGCTTGACCGATTGGCGCGGAACACGATTCCGCTCCATTTTTTCAAACTTCATAGCAATGGGCGGCTGCACGACATACGGTGTTTGCCCGGCTGCTTTTTGCACCGCTTCCTTTGCTTTTTCAAACAGAAGCTTGTGTGCACGTTCTCGCGGCAGCAGCATACCGCCCGTGGTGGATAATCCTTTTTTGACCTCTGCCGTAATAACGGACGGCAGAATTGTTTTTGCTTCGGCACAGGCCTTGTCATCACCGCTGACCATTAAAACCGGCACACCCTGTTCACCGGCAATAGCCGCGTCTATCGCAATTTCTCCGACCTTTTTGCCGTTTAAGTACAAGTTCTGGACATCTGCAGACGAATAGGTGTGCTCCAAAATGGCGCCTTCCGTGCCGGCCATTGCATGATAGCCCAGCAAAATAATACCATCATAGTGCGGTAAATTCACGTAGCGGCGATCACCGACATAACCGCTGATGTAATAATCCGCATCCGAACTTGCGTGATACCAATCCAAAAACTCGCCGCTCCCGTGGCAGTCGTGCACGCAAATTTCCTCAACACCGGCCGCGCGCAACCCTGCCACACAAGCATTAATATCTTCTGTAATAAACCGTCGCCCTTCTTCGGTTCGAGCCGTATTTTCAGAAACCTGGTCGGGCATGTAAATGCCGCTGATGCCTTCAATATCCACCATGACATAAACCTTCATATATAAAGCCTCCGTTTTTTGCCGCGAAGAGCTGCCGCATAAGCAGCCCTTCGCGGCTGTTTTTTATCACACATCGTTCATTATATCACATTCAAAAACCGTTTGCAATACATACTTTTTGTACAATCGGCAATATGGGACACTATGTGGAAAAGCGGTACAGCTTTGAAAGAACCTCTTTCGTCTTTGCTGCAAGCTTAAGATATTTTAATATAGACCCGTTTTAAAATCGTTGCCGCCTGTGCACGTGTTGCCGTTGCCTGCGGTGCAAAGCTATTCTCTGTCATACCGCTTGTAAAGCGCAGCGCCAAGCATTTTTGAATGTACGGCTCCGCCCATTGACTGATGGCGTCCTTATCGGCGAAACGTCCGAGGCCTGCGCTGCCGGCGCGGCCGACAAAATGCTCATAAAAGCTAACCGTCAGCGCACAAATTTCTTCGCGCGTAATCAACTGATCCGGCTTAAATCCGTCCGCAAGCATAGCAGAGGGAATCAGATTTTTGGCATAGGCCGCTTCAATGTACGGAGTGTACCAAGCCCCTTCCGAAACATCCGAAACCGCACCGCTCCATGCGGCTTCCTCCAGCCCGAATGCACGGGCAAGCATGGTGACATACGCCGCACGGGAGAGTCCTTCATCGGGCGCGTATTGTCTGTCTCCCACGCCTTCCACCAAATCAATTTTGGCCATATCCTCAATATCCTTTTGCGCCCACATGCCCGTCACATCGTCAAAGCCGACCTTTGCACAGGGAACACGCATTTCGTCAATTGTTGTCCAATCGTTTACCGTGTTTTTATACCCCATAACCTTAACATAGCGTGCCGTCACTTCATCAAATGTATAGCTGACAATTTCATCCGTAATCACGCTGTCGCCTGCCCAAATCGTTGTCCAGTTTTCTGCATCGTCAGAAACCTGAATATCAAAGGTTTCCGCGCGTTTTGTCTGATTTTCCCAGTAAATCTGCACTTCACCGAACGGTTTCGGCTTACCGAAATCAAACGCCAGCCATTGCGGTCCTGCGTTGGCCCACGCAGAAACAATATTACCGTCCATAACCTTGGGTGCATCGCTTACATTAATGCTGGCCAAATACTTTTTCGGCACATAATATGACCAGTCATCCAATTTCTTTTGTGTTTCGTCCGAAAACTGCAGAGCATATACGGTTGTATTGTCTTCACGATCCGTAGCACGGACAAGCGCTACATCACCGACGTTGGCCGCCTGCGTAATATCAAGCGTAATGCCGTTATCCGCTTCGGCCGTAACTCGTCCGACCGACGCTTCCTTTAGAGTATACACTGTTTTTTCCGGCATAAAGCCCTCAATCGGCACACCGTCTAAATACAGCGCGTTGACCGTAACAGGTTCTGCCATGTAACTATCCCAACGGCTGATCGGTGTTATGCCCTCCAAGGTATACTCATACTGTCCCTCACCGTAAAACGGCGTAAACAGCACGGCGAACGACGCACTGCCCGATACATCGGCGCTGACCGTCAGCTTCTTCATATGACTGTTAGAAGAGTTTTGCACTTCGGGCGAGGTCGGAAGCGGCACAGCCTCCATAACCTCCAGCTTTGCATCACAATTTGAGAGGAGCTTTGCTTTCATTTTTTTGCCGTTTCTTGTTAATATGGCCGATTTTTTATCCGCACCGAGCGTAACCTGTGCTTCGGTGTGCATAAAGGAATAGACCGTACACGGCTCCTTAACCGTAATTTCATCCTGCAGCAAAAAAGCATTGCGGCTGTCAAGCAAAGCAAAACCGCGTTTGGCCGCCGTTGCCGTTTCGGCATATGCATCCGTTAAATCCACAACCGCGTAAGATGCCCAATCCTCCGATGCGGTTTTAATAATCGGGCAAGAGCAACATTTCTTTTGGTCAAGCAAAACATCAGGCGCTGCCTGCGTGTCGTTTTCCTGTGCCGTGCCTTGATTCACACCGGGATTGATGACCAGCGTATTTGACCCTTCGGCACGATTGCGATAATATTTAAAGCGTTGTGTACCAAACATACCGGGTGCCAAATACTGCTCGTTTGCCAGGAGAGAGACAAACCGCGTGCCCAAGGCATCCAGCACAAACGCACCGGCATCCAGCCTGCCGTGTGTTGCGGGGTTTGCGTTATTGCCCTTGTAGCCGACATACATCCCCTGCGTTCCGTTTTCAAAACTGGTGCGCATGGCGCCGGCCTGCGTCACGCCGCCGCCGTGATAATCCAGCGCCATTTTTTCGCGCCAGTTTTTATATTCGTCATTCGGCTTGTATGCTAAAAGCCACCGCACGTCACCGCTGGGGGATTCATATGATTTACCGGCCAATTCGGGGCGGCCGAAATATTCCGCCAAAAAGAAGGAAGTATCGGCTGCTATGCCGCGCGCATCACCGTCACAAAAATTAAAGGCTCGGCCGGTTGTACCCATCATCTGCAATGCAAAGTCGCCTGTTTTTTCCATGCCGTATTTGGTCAACATAGAATATTCTTCAAAAATTTCCTTGTCAACCGAGTTATATAAGCCTTCTTCATAAAGCAGGTAGTTATCCATTGTGTACTGCCAATAATCGGGGCCTTCAAACCCGGCTCCGTCCGGCGCATAATACCTGAATAATTTTGAAAGTGCCAGATGAATACGATTCAAATATGCATTTGCCGCATCGCCGTAGCCTTCATCATCGGCAATTGCCAGTGCCGCCATCCCCAACCCGCTGTTGATAATCGCATTCCAGTTTGTTTCCTGATCGTCACCGCCGTTAATCGTAACCAAACCCGAACGTGTGGGACGAAACGCATACAAAACAATTCCGTTACGCACAATGCGGCGCTGCTCCTCTGTCCAGTGGTTGTACATCAGGTCGTAGGCAATGGCTGTATAGCGTGCCGTATCACCAAGCGACAGCATAGAATCTCCCGTCCAGTTTGTCGCATTTTCGGTAATAGCAAGCATTTTTTCCCACGCGGCTGTTGCATATTGTTCCTCACCCGTTAAAAGATATGCTAACGCCAGCGCTGCACCGCGCAGGGAGGATGTACGCGTATCCGTTGGTTTTTCAACAGCCTTTATATAGTCCCCGCAAAGCTCCAGCATGCGTTCAATGGCTGTATTTAAAGCCGCATCCTGACTGCGGTTTTCCTTCATGCTGTGAATATCCTGCTCCGTTAAAAGCAAACGGGGATGTTGATTGTTCGGAAATTTTGACCGTATCAGTGCCGCAAAATCACGTGAATTTTCAGTCTCGGGTACCGCATCAAAATATTGCGGCTCTGTCCATTGTTTTGTATAGTCTACATTTTTCAAAGAAATTTTGTCAATATACAGCGTTGTTTTATCGGCTTCGATACCACTGTCGTAAAACCAAAGCTCGATAGTTTTTATGCGTTCCCAGCTGAGCGATTGTCCCGCCGGCAGCATACCCTTCAGTTTAAATTGCAGCGTACGCCAACCTTCCCAATCAACCGTCACCTTTTCATAATAATAATGATTGCCTTCAATGGTGGGATTGTTCACGCGGCAAACAAACCAAAACGTATCGCTGCCTGCATGTGCGCTGTACATATTAACCTCCAGGGTGCTGTAACTGGTAAAATCCGACACAGGCAGGTTAGGAAACGTCAGACCGCTGACACTTTTGCCGTCCGATCCCTTCGGTTCATCTTTAAAACACAGTGCGGCGCTCGTTTTTTCCGGCGCTTGAGAAACAACGGTTGTGTTTTGACCGCCGCGATAGCCGGACTGACTGATACCGGCCGTTGTCGATAAGTCGGCCAGTATCAGTTCATCATTCGTTGCTTCGCTCTGCGATTTTTCGGTGCAAAGATAAAAATTATCAAAATACAAATCCGTCTTAGCATCAATTGCCGTACCTTCATAGCCCGGCCACAGCTCCACGCGGTCAATGCTGTCAAAGCCCTTCGGCTGATATACCGATTCCATCTCTGCCAAATCAATCGATACCAGCTGCCAGCCCTTTCCGCCAACATCCACAATCGTTTTGTAATGGTCAATACACACGGTCGCATCGTTGTCAGATATTAGTGCCAGTCCGAACGATGAAGCTGCGGCGCGTGTTTGATAGACCCAAAATTCAAGATAACCGCCAACGCTCCAATCCTGTCTCGAAGGCTTCAGCCGAACGGTATTGTTAAGGTCGGCTCCGCTCCAGCGCAGTGTAAAATCCTCATCATGCGTATAAGCCGAGGAAAGCGCCAACCCGGAGGTGCTTGCTACTTTATCCGATGCACTGCTGACCACCAATGTCTTTTGATTGCTTGCCGCCATAGCAGGCAGACAGCTGCTCAAAAGAACAAGCAGCATCAGCCATAAAACACTCAGTTTTTTTATCAACTAAAACACCAGCCTTTCTTATTCATTCCGATAGACAACGACCATATTCAAGTCGCTCCAGCGGAAAAATGCAACAACCTTATCACCGGGATATAAATTTTCGGGTTTCGATTTTTGTACCGTCTGCTTTGTTTTGTTAAATTCCACAACCATAGAAGCTGCATCTATGCATAAAATAGTATTTTCATCATGAATAAATTCGGCCTTTGCCGCACATTCAATCACCGTATTTCTGCGGCGCAAAATCGTTCCCTCCACACAGGTTGTGGTTGAGGCAGAAAGGCTGCTGTCCGGGTAAGCATCTGCCATATTCACGCCGTCATAAGCCAGTTTAAGCCGTTCGATTTTTCCCTTGGGGTTCACTTCAAACGCAACAATATCCCCGGCTTCTACCCGTTCCTTGGCAGCCCTTAAGGTAGACCCCATATTCATAAGCGCCGCGCGTTCTATAACCTTCGGGTCTGTCAGCAAATATTCTCTGCGGCCGCCGCTTGCGTTCATAACACACAGCTTAACAGCCTCATCTCCTGTTGCATCATCTATGCAGGTGACCACCTTTTCCACTAAATAAGGTTTAAAAAAGTACCCTTCGCTTTCCAGCTGCACGTCAACACGGTTTTCCACTTCACGAACGATGTAGTCAGCCGTAATTTTATTTTTGCCGGAGGTGTAAACGTCTATATCCGCAATAACCCGTTTTTCGTTGCTTTTACCGCGAACGCTTTGAACCATCACGCGGTCATCATCATAAGACGACGTTCCGTTAAGCGGCACACGCATAGAAATGGCATCGGAAGAAAACGTAAGCCAGTACCCAAAACTCTGACCTCGCCATTCTGCCTGGTTTGTGTCAGCCTTCAATGCTTCCGGCCATTCATTGCGAATGTAGTTCATTCGAATCAGCGGAAAATCTGCCGCCATGGAAAGCAACTCTGCTCTTGTTTCTGCCGAGTACGCAACCACAATTTCATTTAAATATCCGCTTGGATTTAAAGATATTTTCAAAAGCTGCCTGTTTGCCTTGCCGCTATTCTGCAAACGATGATAAGCTTCGTCCCGTTTAATAACAACGCGACCCTCTGCATACGTGTACCAGGTTACTTTTTCGGCCAAATCGTAATTGACGATTTCACCGCCCTCCGATAAGCCGCGAACCGAAACGGTCGGGTCAAGGCCGCTCCCTTTTTTAATTTCCATCAGCCAATATGCCGAATAACTGCCGCTTTCGGCAACAAAAGCAACCTCATTCCAATGATTTAAGTAAAAGAAGTAGTATTGCCCCACCGATAAATCGGATAGATTCAATCGATAATCGGCCGATAGCGTATATGTTTCACCGTCCATGGTAACGGTGCGCTCGGTCAGATCCATACCCTGCAGCTGCAAAGAGCTGCTTTTGGAGGAAACATATGCCGTTGCTTCTTTTTTATCGTAGCTTTCGTAAAGCGTTACAATTTTATCCGCTGCCAATTCGGATATATCAATACTGCTGCCCTTTTCCGAATACAGCGTAAAGGTTTCGTATTGCTTGGTTTGAATGTTACGCTCAGCATCCCACTTGTCATAAATCACCCCAATGGCGGCGTTAACGCTCTCTGTAATCACGTTGGTAAACTCGCGGATCATGCAAACCTCGTAACTGCCGTCATTATCATTATCAATCAGTACAATCTGCCCTGTTTTCGGCTGCCGTGCCGCCGTTTCGTAACACGGCTTTCCGTTATAGGCAACCATGGTAGAAAGCTTCAGCTTATACCGCTGTGTTTTTCCTTCGACCTCGGCCGTGTAACAGTTTGCATTGTAGTCATATTCAGCTTTATCGGCCGAAAGAGCAATTTCACTGTTTTGCAGCTTTTTGATATAGATAAGTGTTTTATCCGTATCATCTTCCTTGTAATAGGCCCGAATTTTTTTGCCGATGATGCTGTTTGTATCGTATACGCCCTTGTGATAGCGGACATCGCCGATTCGTACATATCCTTCGGCTGTTTTCTCCCCGTGAAGCGCCGCATAGGAATTGGCGGTCAGCACATCCTCCACATATACAATTCCGAAATATTCACTTAAAATGGTTTCGTCCTTATAGCTTTTTAAAATAAGCTTACCGCCGTTAACGCCCACTACTTGCATAATCGGTTCTTCCAATGCGTTGCAAAACATTTGCACTGCGCCGTCACGGCGCAGATATTTGCCGCCCGTTTTGACATCCTTTAAAAGACCCAATTTTGCAATTACGGCGCTGCTGCCACGTTCAAGCATTTTTCCGTAGCCCATTACACGCGCCACACATTCGGCCGCCCAATTGCTTTCCGCTCTTTCCTTAGGATAAAAGTAGGCCGATACGCTGTCTCCGAACAGTCCAAGCTGCGTAGCCAGCAAAATTTCGGCACAATACGCCGTTTTAATGCTGACATCACGGTACGGCGATGTCTCCGGTGCCAAATCGGCACCCGATTCACGATACCCCAGCAGGCATACCAGCGCCCGTGCAAATTCGCCACGCGTCACCTCGTATGACGAGCTGCTTAAAAATTCATCCTGCTTGCCGAAAATGCCAACCCCTTCCAAAAGAGAAATGGCATCCATATATAAGCTTCTGTTAAAGCCGCTTTCCGCTGCTGTTACCGCCGTTGGCCAAAGCCCCAGCAAAAGGACAACAGACAAGCAAAGACAGATTATTTTTTTCATAAACTATACCCCCTCAATGTGTTGGCAACAAGTTGTGCACATTGTGCTCTCGTCATGCTTTGCCGCGGACAAAAGCTTGCGCCGTCCATACCGTTTATCAACTTAGCCGCAGCAAGGCTCAGCACCTCAGACAGTGCATAGTCCGAAATCTCCTTAGAATCTTCAAATGCGTCGTTGCTGCCCATTTGCAATGTAATGCCCTTATGCTGCAAGACCCGATACAAAAGAACAGCCGCATCCTCACGTGTGATTTGATTATTGGGCATAAATCTGCCGTCGTCGCCCTTTATAATCCCTAAGCCGCCTGCCTTCGCCGTATAGCTGTGCATCCACGAATCAGCTGCTACGTCCGAAAACTCAACTTCTTCCGTACCCGTAAGTCCAAAGGCCTCGCACAGAATTTTAATAAATTCCGCACGTGTAATCGTATCATCCGGTGCAAAGCTGCCGTCCGGCCGACCGCTGACAACACCTCTTTCCTTTAAGTAGTAAATAGATTCACTTGCCCAAAAATCTGTGTTGACATCCGAAAAATCAAGTCGAACCGTCGGAGCCGACACACTCGGCGTACTGATGGTTGCACCGCTTTCACGACGGCTTGAACCGCCGCCGCTGCTGCCACTGCCGGAGGAGGAACCGCCCTCGCTCACGCGATAGCCGTTCACTGCCTTGCGAAGCGCATCCAGACTGCTGTATAAGGTACCGGCCACCGTTTGGCAAATATCACTTTGATATTTACTTTGTGCATAATCCGTACCGTCCAGTGCCTTTAAAAACGGGTCGGCTTCCATATACACCTTAACATGTGCCACACCGTATAAAATGGCTATATCATCCACATTGCCGATTAATTCCTCTGCGTTTTTCCATGGCATGGAAAAAGCCTTCTCGCCCGTTGCTTTCGGGTCGGCATCATATTGCATCAATCTGAGCCCTTCCGTGCTGATTTTCTTTTCGTCCAGCCGCTTGGTAAGAGATGCCGAAAGGGTTTTATCTTTTGTGTTCCCCTCTAAGTAGTTAACCAGCATTGCCGCCAAATCAAATTCGCAAATATCATAGCCGGCGCTTTCTAAAATGTCTGCCGCCTTTTCCTTGGCATTTGAAGAAAGAGCCGAATAATACGCATAGACCGCTTTTGCTTCCGTCTCTGTTTTACCCGAATACAGCTGATATACCTCGCAGAAACCGGGGTAGTTCATCACCTGCGGCGCAAGCGCTTCTTCAGGCTTTACCATAATCAGCTTTTTTAAGCCCTTGCCGCTTTTTAAAATCAGTTCCACGCGATACGAGCCGCGCTCGGCCTCCGGCAGACGGAGCGCCGCTTTACCGGTTCCATCCAGCATGCAGCCGGAAACATAGAACAGCTTTTGGCTGATACTGCTTTTACCGACTTGTGCCAATATGTCATCTCTTGTATAAACCACTCTGTCGCAAACCGTCGGATCTGCTTCGTCCGTATCATGCCCGTAAATTAAAACCGATGCCATTGTATTCGGCTGACCCAAAAGGTATAAAACACCGTCTTTGTAATATATATCGTCCGTTTCTCCTGCAGCAGCGGAAGCATTCGGCACATTTCCCAACGCTTTCGGCAGGCTGACAGGCTTTAACGTATCTGTGTACAAAAGCACAACCGAAACGCCGTCGAACCCTGTTGCGTCAGCGTCCAGCATACCATTGCCGCCGTAAAAACCCACCCGTTCCATAGCCGTTTTTTGAAGAACGCCGCCGGAATAGAACATAAAGGCCGCATACACCGCATCCACACCCAAGTAGTTCTGCACCTCCAGTGAAAGCTGGTCACCGCTCCGCGTTACCGTAAAAATATCCTCAATATAAAGCGGATCGGACACCGCCACAGGACTTTGCAGAACGCCGTCTGATACCACAATCTCAAATTTCACATATTTGTTCGCATGCTCTGCTTCCGGCATCCACGTTTTGCCGCTGCCGACTTTTGTATAGCTGCCGTTCTCCGAATCGGCCGTATACCAAGTAATGTCTGTGCGCTTTTCTGCCGCACTGCTCGGAGAATAGTATGTATAATTTGCCGTCAGCTCCTGCCCTACGGCATTCACACCCTCAATCATCGGTGTCAGCGCAAACGGTGCTGCGGCATGCGTTGTTGATACCGTCAGCCCCTTGAGTTCACCGCCGTGATTGGTAAGGCCGATTAGGTTACCCGTCGGCAAAACCGCATTTTGCGCAAGGGCTTTCCCGTCAAAAACAGCCGTATAACGCCGATTCAGCGTATCCAGCACAATCACCGCTTCTGCCGATTGTGCCGGCGCCGGCGCTGTCAGCCGGATGTTGCCGCCCTGCATTTTCAAATCAGCCGAAAGCGCTTCTTCGGTTTGAAAGGTCAAAAGCAAGCGTCCTGTCAGTCCGTCATACGTCTTTGTTTCTCCGCTTGACAAATCTTGTGCCGCACCGCTTACAATTTCACGATGGATAACATAGGTTTGTTCCAAATCATATGCCTCGCTGCGCGCGGTCACGGTAATATCATCACTCCCCTTGGGGATGAACAAGCGGCCGTCTTCAATTTTAGCGTCGCTTGTGTACATGATTTTGCCGGAAAAAGAGCCGCCGCCGATCTGCACGGCATCATCAAGCAGCAAAATTGCATCCTCGTCACTGTCCTCTGCAAAATATACCGTATCGGGAATACAAGTCGGCAGAGATGCGCCGCTTGCCTTTGTGCCGCTGAAAATTTTAAGGTCGTCCATACGGCCGCCCAGTGCAAAATAAGCAACCGCACCGGCATCCTCCGCACCGGCCTTTAAGCCATCATACATACTGCGATTTTTGTACACCTGGAACCCGTCATAGGTATAATCCAGCTGAGAACTGTCCTGCACCGTAATGGTAAAATCACAGAATCTGTCTGCATAGCGCGCGTCAAACTCGGCAAAGCTGCCAATGAGCGTACGTCCTCCGTTGGACCATTGATTGGATTTAATACCCCAATTTACCTTGGTAGCCTCTCTTTCAAAAAATAAAAGTGTGTACGCGTCATTTACATTTTGATAATGAATTTTAAAAAAATCCTTGGCTTTTTCCTGCGCAGCCATACTCTGCACAGACTCTCTGCCGGTAATGGTATAATGCCGCGGCTGAAAGTCCGGCACTGCAAGCTTCGTCATGGCCGCATCGGTATCGGCAAACGAAGCATACGTATTCCCGTTTTCCGTTTGCAACAGTTCTGTATTAAAGTCGCTCCCGAATATGCTCTTAACCTGCTCTGCATCTTCAAAATCCGTACAATAGCAAATATGACTCACCTGTACGGTTTTTTGCGCCGTCACACCGCCGCTTTCGGCTGTCAGCGTGAACCGTTTGCCAAGCGCCGACGCATCCACATAAAGCATGCCTGCATCCGTTACCGTCGCATAGTCGGATACATCCTCATCACCCGAAAGCGAAAATACGGCGTCCGAAACTCCGTTACCGCTTGCATCCAGCAGCTCATACCGCACACAAATTGCACCTTTGTCCAAAACAAACAGCGTATTATCGCCTAAAATTTCACCCGTTTCCTGTGCCGCAACCGAAAAAACGGCCGTTGTCAGCAAAAACAGTAGGCTAATTATCAGCGATATTGTCTTTTTCACAATTTTCATACCGTCACCTTATCCTTTCACCGCACCAATCATAATACCTTTAACAAAATACTTCTGTACAAAGGGATAAACCAAAATCATGGGCAGGCTGGCCACAATAACCAAGGAATATTTTAAAAGCTCATTCATCAGGCGCGCCTGACTTTCCTTTGTGGCGTTTGTTGCAATTTCCTCCACATTGCCCATTAGCAAAATTTCTCTTAAAACAATTTGGATGGGATACAACTCCTGCTTTTGCAGGTACAAATATGCATTCATAAATACGTTCCAGTTCGCTACCATGTAATACAGGCAAACAACCGCCAAAACCGGCTTGGAAAGCGGAATGGCAATTTGCGCCAGATAGCGGAAATCATCACAGCCGTCCAGCTTGGCCGATTCAAGCAGCTCGCCCGAAATATTACTTTGAAAATAGGTACGAATAATAATCATGTTCCAAACGCTCATCGCCGTCGGCAAAATCATAACCAAACGCGAGTTAAAAAGCCCCATACTTTTAATCAGCAAATAGGTGGGAATTAAGCCGCCCGAAAACCACATGGTAAACGCAAAAATCAGTGATATGGGACCGCGCAGAGAAAAATCCTTGCGAGAAAGCGGATATGCCGCCAAAACCGATACAACCATATTCACCGCCGTACCGAATACGGTGTAAATAACGGAGTTATACACACCCGTCCACACCTGTTTATGCTGCAAAATTGCCTTGTAGCCGTCCAGCGTGGGTTTAACGGGAAAAAGCCAAACCTTGCCGGCCATCAGCGCAAACGCGTCGCTAAACGATGAACTGAGCACGACAATCAGCGGATATGCCACCACAAACAAAACCAATGTTGCAAAAATAACATTAATCCAATCAAACACACGGTCGGCGCGTGTTTCTTTCATGCTTTTCACTGCCATCTAAAACATCTCCCTTCGTTTACCACAAGCCCGTTTCGGATAAGGATTTGGAAATTCGGTTTGTTACGCAAATCATCACAAAATTGACGACTGCCGTAAACAAGCCGATGGCCGCCGGATAGGAATAACTCGGCACACCGCCGCCGATACCGACCTTATATTCATACGTGCTCAAAACCTCCGAAATGTCAAGGTTTGTTGGGTTTTGCATTAAAAACGTTTTATCAAATCCAACGCTTAAAACCGAGCCCATGTTCATAATCGTCATAATGGCAATGGTCGGCACAATGCCGGCAAGGTCTATATGCCAAATGCGCTTTACCTTGTTTGCGCCGTCGATTATGGCCGCCTCGTGCAGCTGCGGATCGACCCCGGCCAGCGCCGAAATATATAAAATGGAGTTCCAGCCCGTTGTCTGCCAAATGGTTGACCAAACATACATAGAGCGGAAATATTTCGAAAGCCCCAAAAAGTTAATTTTTTGCCCGGTGACAAGATATAAAAAATTGTTGACAATACCGGACTGCGTGTTAAAAATCAATTGCAGCAGGCTGACGATAATAACCGTTGAAATAAAATTCGGCAGGTATGTAGCCATTTGCACCACTTTTTTATAACGCTCGTTTTTTAAATAGGTCAGGCAAATGGCCAAAAGAATCGGAAACGGAATACACAGCACCAGCGTGTAAAGACTAAGAGCCAGCGTATTGCGGATCAGCTGCCAAAACTGCGGCGACCTGAAAAAGCGTATAAAGTTATCAAGACCCACCCAATCGCTGCCCATAACACCCTTGCGCGGCACATAATCCACAAACGAAATACGTGCGCCGTACATGGGAAAATATTTGAATACAATGATATAAGCAAGCGGAATCAATATCATCACATACAGCTGCCAGTTTGGTTTTATATCATGAAAATATCCCTCATAGTGTTTTGTTTTCTTTTTTACCGCACGTCCCCCTGAGTCCGGTATGATTTTTTCTTCCATCTTTATACCTCCTAAAAGCATCCGCATGCCGTCATCTGCGGCACATCCCGGACAATTCGTGAATTGTCCCTACCCACGTTTTGCAGGGGCAATTCACGAATTGCCCACAATTGTTTTGCCGGGCGTGTGCCGCCGCAAGGCAGCACACGTTGACCGGTTTATCCCATAAATACTTGTAACAACAAGTTGTCAGTTACGTTTAACGAATCGTCAGCGGCTGTAAGGCACTTTTGTTCCATAAAAACACCTTGGCATAAGAACCGGCTTCTACGCTTTGCGTCATACCGGCGGCACCGACAGTCATGCCCTGTGCCGTAACGACAACATCGTTTTTGCCAACGGCCGTTACCTTACCGTTTTTATCATAAAACACAAAAATCAATCTTGCATCATCGGCTGCCGTAAGGCCGCTGTCCTTTTTGGAAAAACCAACGGAAATTGATTTAGCCTCTGCCGCTTCGGTAAATACAAATTTATCCCCAAAGGCGGCATCGCTTTTTACTGCGCCGTCCTCATAAAAGGTCAACGCCAAATCCTGCGGCGTGCCGCTTACCTTGTCGCCGTTATACACCGCAAAATCATCCACCAGACAGCCCATACGCGCTGTGCTGTTCAATCCGCCGGCTGCGGTGAGAGTACACGCTTCCTCGCCTAAAACAAGACGGTCGTTAATATAGGCGTCATAGGTTTTCTTCGCAAAATCAATATATAAACGCAGATTAAAGCAAGCGTCAAACGGCATAACCGAAATTAATTCCGTATTTTCGCCGTTTATATCCCGATACAGGTAAATGCCGCCCAAGGTATCCGACAAACGCTGATAACGAAGATCAATTCCATTTTGGGACAGGTACAAAAGCGACCATGCAGTATGCTCACCTATTGCATTATTCAACTTTACATTGGTCTCAATCGTGGCACTTGAAGACGCAATTTCAAGGTTGCCGCCGCTGTAATTCATCTGTGCACAATCACGAATATTGACTCCCAATGTTGTGCCGTCTTTCGACCAATAAACCCTGCCCTTTGCCTCAATATAAGTCTTTCCGTCGATTTTTACAACAGAAGATCCTTCACTGTAATCAGTAGGAGTCAGATTTTCAACACGGATTGCATTGGGGTATGGATTATTTTCGGTCGCAAGCTTGCCTTCCGAAAGTTCCTCAAAATCACGGTAAGCACGGGTTTTATCCGTAACAGCACTCCACGGCGATGTCGGAATGATTGTGACCTTCTTTTCCCCAATAACCGTGTCCCCGACCTTAGCCTGCACGGTAAAGCTGCCGCGCGCCGCACTGCCTGAAACCAGCAGCTTGCCTTCACTAAAGGTAACGCCGCTGTAGTTTTCTTTAACGCTCCAGATGATATCATCGGCCGCTTCCGCCCAGGGAAGAACCGGCGTAGCCGTATAGGTAAAGGCCGCCGTTCTGCCCTCCGGTGCAAGCAAAATCTTTTCTTCGCCTAAAACACTGTATGTGCCGGAGGCTTTTTCACCGCTGTAAATCTCGATATCGTCTGTATCATTGTAAAAATTAAACTCTTTAACCGGCACAGTATCAAGGTTCATATCGAACTGAAACATTTGATAGTTGCTTAATGCCGTTTGGTTATTAACGGTCAGACTCTGAGTTGAACGAGTCGCAGACACGCCGCCGCGAATTGTCCATTTGTATGTGTTGAAGATGTCCTTTTCCACCTTAACCGAATTTTGGCTCCGATAAGTGCTGATGACGGTGTCCTGTTGTTCGCTGTACCAATAATGTGACGTAATCGGATACAGCCCGTCTTTTTCTACAGAACGATAAATATTAAAATACGGTGAAAAGGTGTGAGTAGTGTCGTTTATATTAAGTGAAACCTCATTGTAAAGCACCCGCATGGCGTAAAGGTCACCGCCGGTAGCCGTACCTGCCGTACCGGTTGTTCTGAACCGGGCTTCAATATTTAAAGAGCTTGTTGCCAGATTCTCGGCCGTCAGCGGTACGGTGTTGTTCATGATGCCCCAAGCGCCGCCGGTAAATGCGGCATAGTGGTTGCCGTTATCCTCTGTTTGAATCAGGCTTGTATCAAAGCCACTGCCGAAAATTGTTTTCACTTGTTCGGCATCCTCAAAATCCGTCCAGTATTTTACGTTGTGAATTGTAATCAGCTTTTCGGCCGTATAGTTTGCCGTTTCGGCCTTCAGCCTAAAGCTTTCGCCAAGCGGTGCGTCGGCAGAGATATACAATTCGCCGCTTGCGGCGTTTACATAGGCATAGCTTCCGATGTTGTCTGCCGCATTATCACCGATCAGTGACCATGCCGCACCGCTTACCTCTGTGCCGCCTTCAGCCGTTAACAGCTTGTAGGTCAGCTTAATCGTGCCGCTTTTCGGTAAAAATATGCGGCAATCTCCGCTGATGTATCCGGTTTCTGCTGCCGATATCGGCATAATGCATAAGGACATGGCGAGCATCATCAACAGTAAGCAGGATACGAATTGAAATGTTCTTTTCATGTTTTTCTCTCCTTTACATTATTATCTCTGCGCGGTGCGGCATAGGGTAGAATATGCCGCACCGCGCTTCGCCTTTTAAAGCGCTATTGTAAAGAGTCCAGATATTTCTGTACAATTTCGGTGTAGCGCTTAAGACCTAAATCATAAAAATTCTGTACGTATGCGTCCCAATCATTTTCGATTGATTTTTCACCAATGACAAAGCCGACCAAACCGGAATCAATAGCAGCCGTGATGGTGGAGCGCAGTTCTAAGTATTCCTTGGCTTCACTGCTCGTCATCGGAAAATCGATAATGACTTTATCCTTAACCGCAAACGGCTCGTAAAGCTTATACGCTTCATATGCATTCTGCTGACGGGGTGCATCGGCTGTATAGTCCTTTGTTTTAATGGATGTTTCCACCGGAAGGAAGCCCAATGCCGAATCCAGCCAACGTTCATTTTGCACCATGCCGAAGGTTGCCGCATCTTCTACCTTATCGATGGCCAAGATTGCCTGTTCGCCGTCAAACCCAATCTCGCCTTCTTTGGCGCGGCGCGTACCCTCATTGGCTTTAGCCGCAAGATAGCCGTCCAAAGAATAGAACCAATCAATCCATTTAACGGCAACCGCCGGATTTTCGCAGCTCGATGTAATAGAGAAGCTTGTCAACGCCGGGTCATTTGTCGCGTTCAGGGTTTGCTGCACGCCCTTGGGGCCTTTCAGCGGCGGAATTGCCACATATTCGTTCATACGGTTGCTGGAGCCGGCTGCGGTAAACTGCGTTGTCCATCGGCCTGTTGCGGCGCCCACAATCGGCGTATCGTTTTCGCACAGCGATGTCACACGGGAGCGATCCATAACAAAACTGTCGGGATGAATCAATCCCTCCTGATACAGCTTGCGCATATACAGCATGCCTTCCTTGGCGTCCTCTGTAATCGGCGCAAATACGGCTTTGCCGTTATCATTATAAAAACCGTATTTACCCCATGTGCAAAATGCATTCATTAAGTACATATCAAGACCGATTTCGCCGCCGCGGTTATTGCGGGCAGCCAAGGGAATCTCATCGGCTTTGCCGTTTCCGTTGGGGTCTTTTTCTTTAAACGCCTTTAACATGTTATAAAATTCATCTGTCGTGGTCGGCGCTTTTAAGTTCAGCTTTTCCATCCAGGGCTTGTAAACCCACATTTTATATGGCTGCTGACCCGAAAAATCCTGAATCATGGTCGGAATACCCAAAATCATATCATCATAAAAACGCAATTTCTTCTCAAATGTCGGGTCACTGTTCAGCATTTCTTTAATGTAGCAAGCATGCTTGTCAATATAGCTGCTCATATCCGTAAACACGCCTTGGTCGTAGTAGGCCTGCTGTTCGCTTCTTGCAAAGCCAAAGCCATAGAATATATCCGAATAATCATCGCTGGCCAACATTAAGTTAATGGCCTGTCTCTCATCTCCCGTAACCAAATTCCAGTCAATGTGTACGTTTGTTTTTTCCTCATACCAATTGGTAAACGTATTGGTATCATGATTTTCAAGCCCTGTGGGTTTGGTACAGAAAACAGAAAGCGTTGTTTTTTCTTCCGTAATCGGAAATTCATTCACGCCGGAAACCTTGACGGTTCCCTTCTCTCCTTCTGTTTCTGCATTTTTGCTTTTGCAGCCGACCATACTTGATGAAAGCATCATGACGGCCAATGCGCAAATACATGCGTTTCTCATTTTTTTCTTCATACTTCCACTCCTTTAACCGAAATTCACCACAGTATTATGCGGTTATTCTATGAATTTATTATAACGCGCGCGGAATTTATATTTCAACATACAATTCGTGCATCACATACAATGAGTGTATTTTTTGCGTATTTTCTGCAAAAAAAGTGCAGCTCCGCGGCCATTGCCGCAAGCTGCACCCTCCTGCTGACTTTAATTTATTCATTTTGACTTACACTGACATAATCCTTCGGACTCATGCCGTAACGTTTCTTAAACGCTCTGCGAAAACTCATATCGCTTAAATATCCCACCTCTTCGGCGACCTCCTTCACCGTACGATGCAAAAGCAATAACTCACAGGCCTTGGTCATGCGTATTTGCTCCAAATAGGCCAAAAAGGTTGTGTTCAA